>MVRA01000093.1 GCA_002067315.1 Methanocella sp. PtaU1.Bin125
CCGGTTCTGCTCGTTCCGGAACAGCGTAGGCTTCGAGCTCACCGTCCCGCAGATCCTGCAGAAGGTGGACGAGGCGAAGCGGGTGGGCGCGACCGAGGTGTGCATTCAGGGTGGCCTGAGGGAAGGCGTCGGCTTACCTTTCTACGTGGACATGCTGAAAGCGATCAAGGCGAAGTACGATATCCACACCCACGCGTTCTCGCCCATGGAGGTCTACCACATGAGCAAGGTCTCCGGCGTGACTGTTGAAGAGTCCCTGAAAGCGCTGAAATCTGCCGGCCTCGACTCCATGCCCGGCACGGCGGCGGAGATCCTGGTCGACGCTGTCAGGGACCAGATTTGCCCGGACAAGCTGACGACGGCCGAGTGGGTCGACGTGGTGACGAAGGCCCACCGGACGGGCATTCCCACGACCGCGACGATCATGTACGGCCATATCGAGACCTGGGAGGACCGGCTCGATCACATTTTCCTCATCAGGGACGTCCAGCGGGAGACGCACGGCATCACCGAGTTCGTGCCGCTCACCTTCATGTACGAGAACAACTCTCTCACCGCGCAGTCAATGGGCGCCAGCGGCATCGACGACATGCGCATGTACGCGATCGCCCGGATCGTCTTCGGCCGGGACCTGCCCAACGTGCAGGCCAGCTGGGTCAAGCTGGGGGTGAAACTGGCGCAGGTAGCCCTATGGTGCGGCGCCAACGACGTCGGGGGCACGATCATGGAGGAGAACATCTCGAAGTCGGCTGGCGCGAAGGCCGGCGAGTACCTGTCGCCGCAGGCGCTGCAGACGATCATCCGGGCCGCCGATCGCACGCCCCGGGAGCGCACGACGCTCTACAAATCCGTCGACTAAGCAGGTTAAAACCTGCGGGTTAAAACCTGCGGGTTAAAACCTGCGGGTTAAAACCTGCGGGTTAAAACCTGCGGGTTAAAACCTGCGGGTTAAAACCTGCGGGTTAAAACCTGCGGGTTAAAACCTGCGGGTTAAAACCTGCGGGTTAAAACCTGAGGTGGGAAACCCTGAAAGCAGATTTATTACCCATGAGCGAGTATTGAGGATACCATGCTGAAGGACGTCTATAAGCGGTCGCTGGCCGGGGAGATCACCGCGGACGACGCGATGGCGCTGCTGAAGGGCAACCCGTTCGAGCTGTTCGAAACCGCGGACGCGCTGCGCCGGGAGATCGCCGGGGACGAGGTGACCTTCGTGGTCAACCGGCTGGTCGACATCACCGACCGGTGCGTGATCGGCTGCGAATTCTGCTCGTTCCGCAACAACATCGGCTACGAGATGACGACGGAGGAAGTCCTGGACAGCATCGGGGAAGCGAAGGCCATCGGGGCGACCGAAGTCTGCCTGATCTCGGGCGTCCTGCCCAAGATGAACGTCGACTATTACTGTAACCTGTTCCGCGCGATCAAGGACAAATACGACATCATGATCCACGCGCTCTCGCCCATGGAAGTCTATTACGCGGCGAAGGTCTCGAAGGTCACCACCGCAGAGGCGCTAAAAGCGTTCAGGGCGACGGGCATGGACACGATGACCGGGGCGTCGGCCGAGATCCTGGTGGACGCGGTCCGGGCGAAGATCTGTCCCCGCAAGGTTTCCACGGCGGACTGGGTGCGCATCACGATGGAAGCCCACGGGCTGGGCATCCGCACGACCTCCACGATCATGCATGGCACCGTGGAGACGTGGGAGGACCGCATCGAGCACATGATGCTGCTGCGGGACATCCAGCGGAAGACGCACGGCTTTACCGAGTTTATCCCGCTGACATTCATGCACGAGAACAACCGGCTCACCGACGTCTCGCAGGGTGCGAGCGGCATGGAAGACCTGATGGTGCACGCCATCGCCCGGGTCATCTTCGGCCGGGACATCCCCAACATCCAGGTCTCGTGGCCCAAGATGGGCGTGAAGCTGTCGCAGGTGGCGCTGAACTGCGGCGCCAACGACTTCGGCGGCACCATGATGGAAGACAAGATCACTACGGCGGGCGGCTCGAAGTACGGCGAGTACATGCCGAAGGAGCAGATCGAGCGGATCATCCGGGCCATCGGCCGCACCCCGAGGGAACGCGACACGCTCTACGGGATGCCCCGGTAGAGCGACACGCTCTACAGGAACACCAGCACCAGGTAGAGCGACACGCTCTACAGGAACACTAACACCAGGTAGAGCGACACGCTCTACAGGAACACCAGCACCAGGTAGAGCGACACGCTCTACAGGAACACCAGCACCAGGTAGAGCGACACGCTCTACAGGAACACCAGGTAGAGCGACACGCTCTACGAGTCAGTTTCCGGTAACTAATTTATATGAGCAATGATAAGAGAGCAAACAGGTGGAATTGGCAATGATCAAGGGCGAACAGCTCTACAGCGGGAAGGCTAAAACGGTTTACGCGACGAACGACCCGAAGCGCTACATCGTGAAGTTCCGGGACGACGTCACCGCCGGCGACGGGGCCAAGAAGGCCAACATGAAAGGCAAGGGCTACTACAACGCCCAGATATCGGCGCGGCTGTTTAAGCTGCTGGCCGATAACGGCATCAGCACCCATTACATCAAGATGGTCTCCGAGGACGAGATGCTGGTGCACGCCTGTGACATGATCAAGATTGAGGTCATCCCCCGCAACATCGCCGCCGGCTCCATCGTCAGAAAGTACGAGTTCAAGCAGGGCCATCCGTTCGCGCAGCCCGTCCTGGTCATGGACTACAAGAACGACGCCGCCCACGATCCCATGCTCAACGACGACATCGCCATCGCGCTCGGCCTGGTCACCGAGAAGGAGCTACGCAAGATCCGCAAGATATCGCTGCGCGTCAACGACATCCTCAAGCAGTTCCTCGGCGACCGCGGGCTCGACCTGCCCGACTTCAAGCTGGAGTTCGGCAAGGTGGACAAGAAGATCGTCGTCGCCGACGAGATCTCCCCGGACACGATGCGCCTGTGGAGAAAGGGCACCATGGAGAGCCTCGACAAGGACGTGTTCCGGTTCGACAAGGGCGACCTGCTGACGACGTATAAAGAAGCGGCGAAAATCATCGTCCCGGAAATTTTTAAGTGAAGTATCACAGGGCATGGGTGCCGAAATAGAAGCTGGTATCCCCTGCCCCCTATGGACCGTACGCTCTCTGAGTCCTCTGTGTAATCAGAAGCCTTTATATTCTCTCCAGTCTTCTTAAAATGGATAGACAGGGAGGCCGTCGTATGAAGCAAAAGTTCGCTATCGCGTGGAGAGCCGGCATATCGTGCGGGCTCGTGCTGGCCGTCGCCGAGGTGGCGTTCGGCGTGGCGCTGTTTTTCCTGCGCCCGGCGATGAACGAGTTCATCAGCGGCGGATATATCGACTTCAGCACGCTGTTCCCGCTGGGCATCTCCTGGGCCGCGTTCCTGTTCCTGCTGCTGGCCGTCTACTTCGCCTGTGGCATGATCACCGCCAAATGGCTCGCGCCGACGCCGGTCCCGTCCATGGAAATCGCGGTTGTGGGGGCCGTGGCCGGGGCCATCGCAGAGGTCGTGCGCAGCCTCGTGTCGGTGGTCATCAACTTCGCGCTGAGCCTGGCATCGCCGCTTGTCTCGGTGAGCCCGTCCGACGCGCTCTTCGTCGCGCTGGAAAACGCCGGGCTCCGGCTCGTCTGCGGCCTGCCCGCCTTCATCCTGCTGGCGGCCGTCGTCGCAGGGGTCAGCGCGTACCTGTTCTCCATCATCTTCTTCCGCGAGACCACGACGCAGTAAGCCACCCGGATACTAAGAGAAGACGTCAGGACTCGTTTACTAAAATGGTTTGTTTCATGTGAGCCGGCGGATGACCGGGGTTTTGGTCAGGTATTAATGACGAAAAACAGGAACGGCCAATCGCCAGTGGCCGGTCGCGCGCCTGCGCGCCAGGGGCGGGCATGCGACAGGCGCCTGCGCGCCCGCCAGACGAGTTTTTCATGAGAGGGCTGATGATAATTGGCCTTGTTCAGGCTATGTGACTACTGTCACGCTCGCCAGGAGCGCCAGGTAGCCAAGAGCGCCAAGGACTATCGATACGGCGATTTTCACATAAAACCAGTAAAATTTTCATAGAACACCGGGTTCTTTTTTATTTAAGGCTGTGAAGTATGACAGCCCGGGCCCAGGATGATGCGAGGCATGCCGGGCCTTCTATAAGAGAAACTCCCGGGCCGGTCCCGCGTGCGCGCGACCGCGATGCGGGTCGCCCGTATCAAAGGCCGCCGGTGCTTCCCGGAAACGTCCGGAACCTTTTAGGAGTGACTAAAAATAAGCAGGGTATCCTGGCGGCTTAAAGTATTGAGCGGAGAAACGCTTTGCCCTCGTCGGAGGCGAAGACGGGCGGGTCCCAGTCCTCGACGATCTCGGTCCGGTCGACCAGCACCACTTTTCCGGTCAGGGGGTTCAGGCCTTCCTTCTCGTACGGCCGGCGGTAAATAAAAATGCCTTTGCGCTGCCAGCCCGGGGTCTCGTTGAGGTTCACGCCGCGCTGCCACATCATCTCGTGGATGTCCTCGAACTTCATGCCCTTCATCTTCGCGGCGGCCTCGCGCTCGCCCGTGCCTTCGGAGACCAGCGTGTAGAAGCCGTAGGACTGCATGTGGTTGCGCCAGGCCTCGGACTGGCGGTTGATCAGGTAGTCCGCGATCTCTTCCGGGTGGACGGGGATGACGCGGGCGTCGAACGCGAGCGGCACCGGCTGTTGGAGGGAAAGGGTCAGGGCGCTGGACAGGTAGGAGGCCACGACCGAGTCGAGCTTCTCCACTCGGCCGTCGAACGGCAGCTCCTCGAAGAGCACGCTGATCTCGTCGGAGAACGTGAACGCCCACGCCGGGGCGAGGCCGCTGTCCGCGAGCAGGCCCCGGGCGGCGGCGGCCATGCCGCGGGCGAACGCGATGTCATATGGCCGCTGGTAGCCGAGCCGGGCCAGCGAATCCTTGAAGTTGCGCCCGTCCATGCGCATGATCACCGGCGGTGACGCGCGGATGCCGCTGAACACTTCCTTCCTTTTCACGGTGACGCCCCGGAAGCACTGCTCCCAAAGATTAATAACAGGGAATGCTATATTACCCTTTTTCCCGGGTGACGAGTATGGTATCGCATGGATGGAGGCTGCCTTCGCTGGACAGAAGAGTGTGGATACTGTTCGTCGGCATGGCCCTCAACCAGTTCGGCATGTCGATAGTCATGCCGTTCGTCTCCATCTACCTGTTTGTCTACCAGGGGATGCCGGCGACCCTCGTGGGCTTCGCCATGTTCTTCTCGACCTTCGTGGGGGCGCTGTTCCAGTTCATCGGCGGGGAGGCGTGCGACCGGTTCGGGCGGCGGTCGGTCTTCATCGCCGGGCTGTTGCTGCTGATCGTCAGCTTCCTGCTGCTGGGCTGGGCCGTGAGCATCAAGGCGCCGTACCTCTACTATCTCGCGTTCCTGTCGCTGACCCGGATCGCCGTGGGCCTGTTCAAGCCGCTGCCCAACATCATCGCCGCCGACATCGTGCCGCCGGGCCAGCGCATGGAGGCGTTCGGCGTGCTGCGGATCGCCACGAACGTCGGCTTCGCGACCGGCCCGGTGGTCGGCGGCCTGATGGCGCTGCTGTCCTACTCGTCCATGTTCTACCTGACGGCTGTCACCAGCACCTGCTACCTCATCATGGTGCTGCTGTTCATCGGCGACACCCGGACGTGCCGGCGCGAGGAAAGTCCCCGGGCACCGGTCAGCGCCATCGCCGGCGACCGGCCCTTCATGGTGTTCGCCATACTGACGTTCGCCGTGGCCATCGTCTATTCCCAGATGTACTCGCCGCTGTCCATGTACTCCGGTCTGGTGGGCCTGACCGAGCCCGAAGTGGGCCTGCTGTTCGCGATCAACGGGCTGATGGTAGTGGTGGCCCAGTACTTCGTGACGCTGGTCACCGACCGGTACCGCATGACGCTATCCATGGGCTTCGGCACGCTGCTCTACGCCATCGGCTTCGGCCTCGTGGCGGCCTCGCACAGCTTCCCCATGCTGGCGATCTGCATCTTCATCATCACCGTGGGCGAACTGTGCTACCAGCCGCCGCTGATCACCCTGACCGCCAACCTCTCCGGCGGCAGCAGCCGGGGCCGGTACCTCGGGTTTTCCGGGCTGATGGGCACCCTGGGCTTCGCCATCGGCCCGCTGATCGGCGGCTTCCTGCTCGACCACTTCAAGGCGGCACCGTGGATTGTCTGGGCCGTCGTCTGCGTCTCCGGCCTGCTCTGCGCCGCGGGATTCATCTACCTGCGCAAGCTGGTGCCGCCGGAGAAGAACACGGCCACGCTGGTCGAAACATAAGAATAATACACAGCCATTACTCACCGTTTTTTGGCTGAGCCTGTACCTAACACAGAGTACACAGAGTCCACGGAGTACACGAAGTCTGATCGGATGAGGCTGCGGTAGCTTTTTCTTTAACCGGCCTCTGTGTACCCTGTGAACTCTTTGAACTTTGTGTCAGATGCCTTATCAGCCTGTACAATAAGTTACAGGAATGATTATAAAACGATTGAAAAGAGATGAAGGGTTTAACGCCCTTCGGGCACTTCGTCCAGCGGGCTGCCGGTGGTCCGGCCGGAGCTCCAGAGCTCGATGGGCTGGTGCTTAATGATTACGATATCCTTGGCTGCGGTTACGATGCGGTAGGGCACCAGGATCGTCCTGGACTCGATTGTGAACAGGTCCTTGTTGTAGTTGGACAGTGCCAGCATCGCAATTCTCCGCTCGGATGCGTCGATCTGGACGTCGGCCACCTTTCCCGCGTAAACACCTTTGTCCGTATAGACGTTCAGGTCAAACAGAGACGTTATGTCATCGATCATCAGGAATCCTCGTTTATGAATTGCGCTACTCTCTTTTATTTTTTGTGCTATAGTGGCTATAGTGATATATACTTTGTTAAATAATTATTAGCTATGAAATCGTCGCTGAAGATCGGCAGTGTGCTCGGCATACCTGTCCGGCTGCACGTCACCTTTCTTCTCATTCTGCCCCTGATCGCTTACATGCTGGCCGTGGGGCCGACCGATCCGGGCTATCCTTTCGGGCCGCTGGGCTTTTCGGCGCTTAGCGATAATATGCTCCTGCAGTTCGGCCTGGGCACGCTGGCCGCCATTCTCCTGTTCGTCTGCGTCCTGGTCCACGAGGTGGCACACTCATACGTGGCGAAGCGGAACGGCATCAAGATCAGCGACATTACGCTCTACCTGTTCGGCGGCGTATCCGCCATGGAAGAGGTGCCCCGCAACCCATCGGTGGAGCTGGTGATGGCGTTCGTCGGACCGCTGACCAGCCTGACGATCGGCGTTTTCTTCGGCGCGCTCTGGTTCGGGCTGCCGCAGCTGTTCTGGGGCAGCCCGACGATCGGCCCGCTCGTCTACCTGATGTTCTACCTGAACATCGCGCTGGGAATCTTCAACATCCTGCCCGCGTTTCCGATGGACGGCGGCCGTGTCCTGCGATCGATCCTCGCCATGCGCATGCCCTACATCCAGGCGACCCGCATCGCCGTGGGCTTCGGCAAGCTGTTCGCGTATCTGATGGGCATCCTCGGCCTGCTGATGGGGTTAAACGGGATCTGGTTTATCATCATTGCCTTTTTCATATACATAGCGGCAGGCGAGGAAGAGCGCTCGACGATTACCTCGGTGGTGCTCGATGGAGTGAAGGTCAGGGAGATCATGACGAAGGACGTCGACACCGTCGACGCGGGCGCCAGCGTCGCCGACCTGCTGAAGACGATGTTCGAGAAGAAGCATCTCGGGTACCCGGTCGTCGAGGGCGGGCGCATGGTCGGCATCGTGTCGCTCAGCGACGCGGTCAAGGTGCCGGAGGACCGCCGGGGCGTCACGAAGGTCGGCGACGTCATGACCAGAAACGTTATAACCCTCAAACCGGATGATGATGCATCCGAAGCGCTGCAGCGCATCTCCAAATTCAGGATAGGGCGACTGGTGGTCCTGGACGGCGAGCGGATCGCCGGCATCGTTTCGCGATCGGACCTCGTCCGCGACCTGGAGCTATACGGCACATTAAAGGGAAAAAAGTGAAACCGAACCGGTAGTGCATTACATTGACTGAAGATAATCACTCTAATCACTCGCAGCAGGAAGCGCCGGCCACAGCCAGCGCGTCCGTCAGCTTCAACGTCACTATGGGCCAGCCCCTCTCGGCGGACCCGAAGGATAACGTCATCCTGGTGGGCACCGCCCACGTGTCGGAGAGGAGCATCCGCGAGGTCGAGGAGGCCATCGACCGCTACCGGCCGGACGTCGTCGCGGTCGAGCTCGACGAGCGGCGCTTCCAGGCGCTGCAGCAGCCCGAGTCCGCGAAGAAGGACATCCAGATCAAGGAACTGTTAAAGGGCAACAACCTCATGGTCTTTTTACTCCAGTGGCTGCTCGCCTACGTCCAGCGCAAGGTGGGCGTGCAGGCCGGCGTCCGGCCCGGCGCGGAGATGATGGCTGCCGTGGAGGCGGCGCAGCGCCGGGGCATGGCGGTGGCGCTCATCGACCGGGACATCGGCATCACGCTGAACCGGGTGTGGGCGAAGATGTCGCTGCGGGAAAAGTTCCGCATCTTTTCCTCCCTCGTGCTGGCCATGCTGGGCTACGGGAAGGACGAGATCGACCTGGACGAGATCACCAAAGAGGACGTGGTCGAGAGCCTGCTCGAGGAGCTGAAGGACTACGCCCCGTCGATGTCTACGGTGCTCGTGGAGGAGCGGAACGCGTACCTCGCGCACAACCTGCTGGAGATAGGCAGGACGAAGCGGGTGGTCGCGGCGATCGGCGCCGGCCACAGGGAGGGCATCCGGAAGTACCTGGAGCACCCGGAGACCATCCCGCCCATGGCGAGCCTCGTCGAGGTCCCGCAGAAGCGGAAGATAGGCTTTTTTAAGATCCTCAGCGCGCTGATCGTGCTCTCGGTCGTCGCGATCTTCGGGCTGCTGCTGCTGTCGGGAATCCCGCTGACCGAGCTGCTGCTCGCCGTCCTGATCCTCTTCATCGCGCAGGGCGTCCTGTCGGCGCTGCTCGTCGCCCTGATCGGCGGCCACTGGAAGTCCGTGGCCACGGCGTTCGCGCTGGCCTGGTACGGCTTCCTGAACCCGGTGCTCGCGATCGGGTGGCTGGCCGGCGTGGTGGAGGCTACCCAGCGCCCGCCCACGATGAACGACCTGAACACGCTGCTGGGCAAGGACGAGGATGGCTTGTTGGACACTTTCCGGAACATGCTCAAGAACCGGCTGTTCAAGGCCATCCTGGTCGCCGCCCTGGCGAACGTCGGCAGCATGATCGGCACCGTCGTCGGCGCCGCCATCCTGGTCTACTACTTCCACCTCACCGACCCGGTGACCCTGCTGCAGAACGGCGTCTCCACCGGCTGGAACGCGGTGTCGTCCTTCTTCGGCTCTATGTTCTGAAGCTGCATGGCGTAGCGGAACACCGGGCATGGTTAAAGGCCGCAGAGAACGCAGAGGAGCGCAGAGGTCGCGGCCTCCCTTTTCGAGTAGTATAAAAAGAAACCGCGTTCTCTGCGCTCCTCTGCGGTCTCTGCGGCCTTTTACTGTTCCGGGTGTTCGGGGTTGCAGGGCTTCCGCCAGGGCCTTACGTGCGCGTGCGGCCGACCGGCCTATCAGAAATCGCCCGGAAACAGTTTAATGCGTCGCCAGGGCCGGCTGGGCCCTGATCTTGCGGGACGCCGTCTCGATGGCGAGGGCGACGCTGCTGGTCGGCATGATGGTCGCCACCGGGATGCGGACGATGCGCTCGATGGTGTAGCTGACGATCGGGGCGCAGACCAGGGCCTGGGCGCCGTCCCGCTCGGCACGGACGGCCGCGACGATGGCGTCCTCCATGTTCATGGCCGAGTACTCCCGGACCACGACGCGCCGGTTGTCGATCGTCATCTCCCGCTCGCTGATGCGGTCGAGGACCGGGCGGGCGGCGATGACGGCGATGAACTTTTCCTTGCTGAGGCCTTCCATCTCCCGGACGGCGTTCACGATGTCCCGGAGCGTGTTCAGGTTCGGGTCCCGGTCGCCGCTCAGTATCTTGTACAGCGTGCTCTGGGAGATCTTCGAGCGCTCCCCGAACTCGGTGATGCTCATCCCCAGGTCCTTTTTAATCACTTTATCCATGACCCGCCTGAACTCCTCGTCGGACTGGAAGGCGGCCATCGCAATATCGTCGGCTAAAGTCATCCCGTATACGCCTCATTGTATAATACATTTTGTAATATTAGTACTTTTAGGTTAAATAATCCCTTAAAACGGAAAAATATATGTGAACTGGTAGTAGATAAGGAGTAACAATAAGCGGATGAGTACACATGGCTCTCGACGAATTCATCGAAAAAATGAAGGAAGACAAGATATCGCGCAGGAGCATCCTGAAGGCAGGCGCCGCGGTCGGCATCGGCCTGGCCGGCGCTTCGCTGGCCGGGTGCACCACCCCGACGCCCACGCCGTCGGCGTCGGTCACACCGGGGCCGGCAGGCATCAAGACCATCGCGGACCTGAAAGGCAAGAAGATCGCGCTCCCGAGCGTCGGCTCGATCCAGGACATCATGCTGCGCCAGCAGCTCCAGAAGGCCGGGATGAGCTATGAAAAGGACATCACTGTCCAGGCCCCGATGGCCGGCGGCGACATGATCACCGCCATGAGCAGCGGCGCCATCGACGCGGCGCTCATGTGGGAGCCGTTCGTCACCATGGCCAAACAGCAGGGGGTAGCAGACGTCCTGCTCTGGTCCGAGGACATGATGCCCGGGCACCCGTGCGACACCATCGCCACGACCACGAAGTTCATCCAGGACTACCCGGACTCGCTCAAGGCGTTCCTGCTCGCCCACCAGGACGGCGTGGAATACATCAGGTCCGACTTCGACGACGCGGCCGCCATCGTGGGCAGCGGCGAATGGCTCAACTCCGGCACCGTCGTGGAGAAGGAGGCCCTGCCCCACATGGAGTTCATGACCGTGCCGTCTGAGTCCTTTATCGCGGGCACGGAGACCTTCGCGACGGAGATGAAGAACCTTGACAAGCTCAAGAAAGAGCATACCCGGGCGGACATCTTCGACCTGAGCGTCGTAAGCAGGATGAATGAGCCCGCGTCGGGCACGCCCAAAGTCAAAGACACTGTCAAGGTAGGCTGGATGCCGACCGACCACCACGCGCCGGCGTTCATCGCCTCGACGAAGAAGTTTTTCGACAACCACAACATCCGGGTGGAGTTCGTCAAGTTCACCGCGGGCCCGCAGATCATGGCGCAGGTCGTCGCCGGCACCATCGACATCGGCATGGCCGGCGTGCCGCCGGTCCTGGCGGCGATCGACAACGACCCGACGGTCAAGATTGTCGCCGCGGTCCACACCAACGGCTCCGGGCTGTTCTACCGGAAAGGCCTCACGCCTTAATCATGACGGGGCCCCGGCCCCGTCCAACAAATTTATTTTACATAAACGTGCAATAGGTCATGCATGCCCCGCCTCAATAAATTATTAATGCAGATTTCAGGCATACTGGCAGTCATCGTTATCTGGGAGCTGGCCACGACCTACCTTCACCTGTTCAAGCCGGTCATCCTGCCCCCGCCGTCGACCGTGCTCGTCAGCATGATCGCGATGGTCGGGAACGGGGAAATCTTCATGCACGCGGGGTACAGCCTGATGCGCGTCCTGCTGGGGTTCCTCGTGGCAGCGGTCGTCGCCATACCGCTGGGCATCGCCATGGGCTGGGTGAGGGAAATATCGTATGTCATCGACCCGATCATGGAAGTGCTGCGGCCCATCCCGCCCATCGCCTGGATCGGCCTGGCGCTGCTGTGGTTCGGCCTCGGCCTGAACTCGGCGGTCTTCCTGGTGTTCATCGGCGCCTTCTTCCCCATCCTGCTCAACACGGTATCCGGCGTGCGCAGCGTCGACAAGAAACTGATCGAAGTGGCCTACACGTTCGGCGCTAGAGACCTGGAAGTCCTGCGCAAGGTGGTCATCCCCGCGGCGCTGCCGACGATATACACGGGCATGCGGGTGGGCATGGGCATCGGGTGGATGTGCGTGGTCGCGGCCGAGATGGTGGCGGTGAAGTACGGGCTGGGGAACCTGATCCTGGAGGCCTCGAACTTCCTGCAGACGGACCGGGTCTTCGTGGGCATGATCACGATCGGCATCCTGGGGCTGGTCATCAACGTGATCTTCCAGCTGGCGGGGGACCGCGTCTTCGCGTGGCAGAAAGGCGTCAGCAAGGGTGAGTGACATGGCCGGGGACATCAAGCTCGATCACGTGGCCAAGGAGTACCAGTCCCGGGGCGGGTCGCTGCTGGCGATCGACGACGTCTCGCTGGAAGTCAGGGACAACGAGTTCATCTGCCTCGTCGGGCCCTCCGGCTGCGGCAAGTCCACGCTGCTGCGGATGATCGCCGGGCTGGACACGGTCAGCCGCGGGCAGATACTGATCAACGGGACGCCGGTCGTGGGGTCCTGTCCTAAAGTAGGCTTCGTGTTCCAGGAGTACACCCTGTTCCCCTGGCGTACAGTCCAGAAGAACGTGGAGTTCGGCCTTGAGCTGAAGAAAATCCCGCCGCAGCAGCGCAAGGAAACCGCGGACAAGTACATCGACATGGTGGGCCTGTCGAACTTCCGGGACTCGTACCCGCACCAGTTATCCGGCGGCATGAAGCAGCGCACCGCCATCGCGAGAACGCTGGCGGTCGGGCCGGAAATCCTGCTGATGGACGAGCCCTTCGGGGCGCTGGACGCCCAGACCCGCAACATCCTGCAGGTGCAGCTGCTGGAGATCTGGCATAAGGAGAAGATCAAGATCATCTTCGTCACCCACAGCGTCGACGAGGCCGTATTCTTAGCCGACAAGGTGGCGATCATGACGGCCCGGCCCGGCCGCATTAAAGAGATCGTCGACGTCGGTATCCCCCGGCCCAGGGTGCGCACTGACCCCGAGGTCAACCAGATCAGGGACGCCATCCTCAAGTCGCTCTTCACGGAAGTCAAGAAGCTGTCCGACCACTGAGCTCCTGACAGGCCGAATACTGTGCGCACGCGCGACCGCGGCGCAGGCCGCCTTTGTATGCGGCGGGGCTGCCGTTGTAAATGAGGGGGACTGCCGGTACGCCTGGACGCCTGGCGAGCGACGCAAGCCCCGGCCCGCTTTAATCCCCTTTCTGACATCATTATTTATATGCCTGATTGTCCACTGGCCAGACGATTCCCGGACAAATATATGAGCGACAAAGGGAGAATATATATAAGATTATAGAATATCGATTATATTGGGCGCATTTATCATGGTGGAGAGGTTGAGCACCGGCATCCCCGGCCTGGACGAGATGACCGGGGGCGGGTTCGTCAAGGGCGACACGGTCCTGGTGACCGGCCCGCCGGGCACGGGCAAGACCACCTTCGGGCTCCAGTTTTTAATCAGCGGCATCCGGCAGGGCGAGAACGGGGTATACGTCACCGTCGAGGAGACGCCGGAGAAGATCGCCGCGGACGCGCTCAACTTCGGGTGGGACCTCAGGCGGATGGAGGCCGAGGGCCGGCTCAAGGTGCTGCAGCTCCAGTCGGACATGCTGCAGGCCGGCGGCGCGCCGATTTTGCAGTGCATCAAGACCGTCCGGGACACGGGCGCGAAGCGCATCGTGGTCGACCCGATCTCCCTCTACTCGATCAACGTCCCGGGGCAGAGCGAGCTTCGCCGGGAGCTGTACGCGTTTGTCAACTACATGAAGTCGAACGGCGTCACGCTCCTGATGACCCATGAGGTGCCGGAGATTTTCAGCCGGGTCTCCCGCATCTCGGACTACGGCCTGGAGTTCATCGTGGACAACATCATCATGCTCCAGTACGTGGAAATGGAGTCGGAGATCCGGAAGTCCATGAACATCCTCAAGATGCGCGGCAGCAACCACGACCGGTCCATCCGGCGGTACGAGATCGGCCGTGGCGGGTTCGAGCTGAAGGCCCGCTTCGAGGGCTACGAGGGCATCATGAGCGGCACCGCCCGCAAGTCGGGCGCCCAGGCGTTCGTCGAAGCGTTCAGGAGATAAGGCCGTGAACCGCCCGGAACTCAGCCTGGCGCTGCTGATGCTGACCCTGGCTTGCGAGATGGCTCTGCTCATCTTCATGTTTTTCATCAGCCGCTTCTACGAGCTGAAGTTCCGCCAGGCGACCTATCACGTCGCGTTCGCGGGCTCTGCTGCCGTGTTCCTCGTCCTTATGGCCTGTGCGGCGCTGGGCTTCTACCGGTACGAGGCGCTAACGCTGGCGAACCTTCAGGCTTTAGTCGTACTGTCGGTCCTCGGGTTGCGCCTGTACCGGATGATGACGGGGGTGGCCAAATGACCCCGACCCTGCCGCTCGACGCAGTCAACTGGTTCATCGCCTTTGTCTCGCTGTCCGTCGTCTGGTTCATCATGAGGGACATCAGCCGCCGCATCGGGGAAGCGCTGCGGATGAAGAGGTATTACGTCCTCTACGACCTGGGCGAAGCGCTACTGATCGTGGCGATCGTCATGCTCTTTGTCCACTTCGTGCTGGGTGTCAGGGCAGCGGGCCCGGGCATGGACCTGCTCCCCCTCGGGGCGAAGGCGATCTTCGCGATCGCGGCCGGCATCGACCTGGCGGTGACAATCAAGTACTGGGGCTGGATTGTGCCCGAGGTGCTGGCGCTTCGGAAGAAATGACGCTTAAATAATTTCCCAAAGTTTATCACATCGAAAGCGAAATAGTGAAAGGAGAGCGTGAATGGCGAATAAAATCATGGTCGTGGACGACGAGCCGGACGTGGTCGATCTGGTGAAGCTGGTGCTGGAGAGCGACGGTTTCGGCGTCGTCACGGCGTACAGCGGAAAGGAGGCCCTGGACAAGGTAGACGACGAGATGCCTGACCTCGTCCTCCTGGACATCATGATGCCCCAGATGGACGGATGGGAAGTATACAGCCGCATCCGGGCCAACCCGAAGACGAAAGACATACCCGTCGCCATGCTGACCGCCAAATCCCAGTCCATCGACAAGATGATCGGGTTGCACGTCGTGAAGGTTGACGACTACATCACCAAGCCCTTCGGCAGATCAGAGTTATTGGAAAGAGTGAAACGAATTTTAAAGGAAAAAGGGAAGCTGCAGGCGCCTGCGAAGTAAAAGCTTTTTTTATTGGCCGGCCCATAACGGCAATTAACGTTCATTTTACCATGAGAAAGAGCAACCAGGCAGATCGTCTATGAGTTCTCCGGCGCAGCGCGCCCGGGGGCGGGAGGGCGGGGCCACGGGATTGATCCGCTGAAAGCGGGATACGACCTGTGCTGGCGCGGGTAACAAGCACAGGGCTGGTCAGCATTTCTTCTTACGACGGATCAAGAGGGGGCTCCCGCCCCCTCTAGTCGCTCCGCCCTACGGGCTCCGCTGGACTCCCCTGGCGCGACCGCTCCGCTTCGCTCCGCGGAAGATCAACAAGCCCAGCCCTGGCAATATCGATGAAAACCCTGGTGGCCGTTCACGCGCGAGGGCGGCCGCGGCGGCCGGTCATATGGTCCCGTACCGGACGTTGACCGATGAGCAGCCCCGGTATGGCGCGAGCGTCGCTGCCTCTGCTGCGATCTCCGGGCGCCTGTTCCCCGGGATATCGGCGAACGTCTCGATGGCCAGGTTCATCGTCCTGCCATTTTTCTGGCTTCGCCAGGCTGCGACGGCCTCGCCGTCGACGAGCAAGAGGCCGGGGTTGCCAACGGCTCGCCAGAGCTTCCTGTGGAGCGATTGGTCGGGCACGAGCGTGGCGCGGTCGCGCATCTGTAGCAAAGGCTCGTGGGGAGGGAGGAAACGTACGCCGCTGGCGGGGGCGGGAGATTTGATACACGCTACATCGCTCCCGAGGATCCAGGCACGCTGTCCCGTGAAATCGACTTCTGTTAGCTCGCCGTTGATCATGGACCACGCGCGATCGGCCTGGGCCGGGGCGATGCCGGCCCATTCCGCGTAATGGGCAGGCGTGGATGGGCCGTAGCAGTGGAGGTAGCGCCGGGCCAGCCCGGCACGGGCTCGCGCGGAGTCCGGCACGGGTAACGGCGAGTCAAGCCATTCGCCTGTGAGGACGAAGCGAGCCTTGTTTCCTTTCCGCGGCCCATAACAGAAAAGCCCCTGCAGCGATACGACGTACAGGGCGAACCGGACCAGCGACTCGCCGAGGTACTGGCCGGAAGCGTACCACGATGGCAGGCGCCACTGCTCGCGCCGCCCTGTATCCAGCCTTTCGGATATCCGGTCGGCGATCTCGAGGCCCAGCTCGTCTTTCGTCATCTCGCGTGAGGCCAGTATATCCGGCAGCGCACCCGCCGTTAGCGCGGTCAGCTCTATCGCGCTCATTCCGACCCTGTCGAGCCCCTCCCCGGCGCCCGCGATGAAAAAGCGGAGCGATGGCTCGTCTTCGGGCAGCAGGCCGGCCGTGAAGATAGCGGCGTCAGCGGTCGGGAAGACGAGAGGCGCGCCCCGCAGGCTCATAGCCTGCAGCACAGTCTTATCCGCCGCCAGGGCCCTGTCGACGTCTGCCGGCGTGAGGCCTGTGACGCGTGCGTGAAGAGCGAGCGCCGCCGAGCCGGGCGGGGTGTCCTGGATACCACAGGCGCCGGCCGCTTCGAGCAGCGAGCCGGGCGGCAGCCGCCTGGCCAGGTGATGGCGGTCCAGCCGAAACGCGAGCGCCCGGTCGCGATCGCATACGATAGACCCGTTAGCCGCCATATGACAGACATTTCCATGCCGTGAGATAAATGTTACCTCGCGGAGCGCCCGGGCAGTGATACGCCCGTGGCCGGGCCGTTTCCGGCCTGATCAACCTTTATTTACGCATTCAATCCTTTGATTTGCCTTTATTACGATATATATGGCAGCTTATGTTATTATATATTAAGAATATTTATATTTACGCGCCGGGAACCTTTGCTTATTGGGGTTGATCAGACGCTCTCAGCGCCTGCGCCCGATGGATTGAGGAGGTGATTGCGACGGTCAGCACGGGAGAGACCCTCGGCGACTTCATCAAAGGTAACAGCTACTTTATCATCCTCGCGGCCTTCCTGCTGGTATTGCTGGCGATCACCTCCGCCCAGCGAATCCATATGGCCACCGGCATCGAGACGCTGGTGTTCGAGGATACCCAACTGTACCAGGACATCGAATACTACCGGGAAAATTTTCAGGCCACCAACTTCCTGATCTTCATTACGTCGGACGACGTGCTCAGCCCGCGGGTCGTCGAGGCGATGCAGCGGCTGGACAGCCAGATCCGCGCGAACCCGAAGGTGGAGAACGTCACCGGCACGCATACGTTCGCGGCGGGGCCGGGGTACGCAGGCCGGCTGACTAACGTCGCCGACATCCGGAAGCTCTTTTCGGCGCTGCCGGAGGAGCTGTCCCGGTTCCTGGTGCTGGACCGGCACCACGCGATCATGACGGTAACGCTCCGGGGCGACGTCGAGACCTACGAGGAGCCGGCCATACTCGAGGACGTCAAGCAGACCATCGCGTGGGTGCCCATGCCCCCTGGCACCTCGGCACAGGTCACCGGCAGCACCGCGCTGATGCTGGAGATACAAAAGGAGATGATGACCAGCCTCATGACGATGCTGGCGACCGCGGTCGTGCTCATGGTGATCGCCCTCTGGCTCACCTTCTCCCACTCGAAATGGCGGCTTCTGCCGCTGCCGATCGTCCTCGTCGGCGTCGTCTATACCACGGGCGTGATGGGCGCGACCGGCGTACCGCTGACCATGGTGTCCATGGCCGTGTTCCCCATTCTCATCGGGCTGGGCGTCGAGTACGCCATCCAGTTCCAGAACCGCATGATGGAAGAGCTCAGGGCGGGCCGGTCGCCGGGCGATGCGGTGGCGATGACCGTGAAGCACATCGGCCCCGCGGTGACATACTCCGTTACGACCACCTGCCTGGGTTTCGCCTCGATCCTGATGACCCCGGTGCCCATGGTCTACGACTTCGGCCTGATGTGCTTAATCGGGGTGATCGCCTGCTTTTTAACCGCCCTGTTCCTGCTGCTGTCCATCCTGCACTTTCTCGCCCGTCACGGGAATATTAAAATGATCGAGCAGAAGCCGGGCATCGTCGAAAGGGTCATCGAGCGAATCGCGGAGACGACTACCCGGCACCCCGGTGTGATCGTCATCGCCCTCATCGCTATGATCGCCGGCTATGTGCTGGACCCGTCCATCGGCGTCGAGATCGACCAGTCGACCTTTGCCCCGCAGGACCTGCCTTCCGTCGTCTTGTTCCGCAGCCTCAGCAACGCCGCGGGATACGAGACCGCCGACATGGTCATCCAGGTCAAGGCCCATGACGTGACCGGCCAGGACGCCGTCCGGTGGATGAAGGACTTCGCGGACTACGAGATGAGCAACAACCCCGAAGTGCTGGCTGTCAGCAGCATCGCCACGGCCGCGCAAGCCCGTAACAACGGCACCTTCCCGGACACGGGTCCTGCCCTGAGAGAAGCGATCGACCGGATACCTGTCGCGGAACTAAAGACGTATGTCGATGATTTCCGTACTACAGGAGTGATCCGGATGGCCGTCAAAAGCCTGCCGACGGAGCAGCAGATAAGCATGCTGCGCCGGGTACAGAAGGACCTCAGGTTCCTGCGGCCCCCCGCAGGCGTGGAGGCGGACTTGAGCGGCGACATGCGCGTATCGCTGACCACTCTGGGCTCGCTCACCAGCGATCGGCTGACCATGACGCTAGGGAGCGGGCTGCTGGTGTTTATCGGGCTGCTGATCATCTACCGGGGGAACTGGGTGCGCGCGGCGGTACCTGTGATCGCGGTGGTGATCGTCACGGGGCTGTCCTGCATCGTGATGATCCTGCTGCACATGAAGTACACGCCATTGTCCGTGACGCTCGGGGCGCTGACCATCGGGATCGGCATCGACTTCTCCATTCTCCACATGGAGCGCTACTACGAGGAAAAAGCCAGGGGCCACGCCCCGAAGGACGCCATGCGCATCGCGACGGGAAAGATAGGCAACGCCATCTTTTCCAGCGCCAGCACCGTGATCGCCGGCTTCGGGGCCCTGGTCATGTCTAACTTTTCCATCTTGAGCAATTTCGGGGTCGTGACCATCATCGACTTCATCCTGGCGCTGTGCAGCGCCTTCATGATCATGCCACCGCTGCTCGTGACGCTGGACACGTGGTGGTCGAAGGTCCGAGGGGAGGCGAGAGCATCGGCCGCCTGACATCGGTAGCGATGGCGCTCGGCATGGTCGCGCTATACCTGGCGGTCTCGGCGCCTGCCGCCAGCGCGTTGCTATACGGTGGCCCGATCATAGAGGCCTGCGTCTACGGGAACAACGAGTTCTTCCCCGGCCAGACCGCGCCGCTGCAGGTGCTGGTCCAGAACAGCGGCTACCTGAACACGCTCTACGGCTACACCACCCCGGACGCGCTCCTGCAGCAGGCCGCGCAATCCTTCTCCGCCGGCGGCAACTATTCGGCGGTCAGCACGCAGGCCGAGAGCAGCCAGTATGCCGTCACCGCAGGCCTCAACGGCCTGGCCGGGATGGCGCAGGCCACTGGCGCGTCCTATTCGCAGAGCATGAGCAGCTCGTACTATAACTACTACCAGACAGGCGCGCTGGGGGACCTTGAGGTGAACACGAGGCCGGACGTGCCCATCGCCGCGACGACGGCCCTGGGCCTGACCTGCCGGCTGACGACAACGGACTGCCCGATCGAGATCATGTCCAGCGAGTGCGTCCTCGTCGGCTCGCTGCCGGCCGGCGCCGTCGGCGGCGGCCCGAGCTCGCTTGGCCTGGTATACGGGGGGCTTTACCAGCCGATGACGTACTGGGTCCGGATAGCGCCGGACGCGAAGCCCGGCCATTACAAGCTGCCGCTGATCATGACCTACAAGCGGCTGGCGGACGATTACTATTACGCGTCCGTCTTCGGCCCGGTGATGGCTTACAGCAACTACGTCGAAGAAGTCGCCATCGCCTACCTGGACGTCGTGATCATGGAGCGGTTCGACCTCGTGCTGTCCGAGACCGTCTGCACCAATATGGTGCCGGGGACTGACGGGATCATCTGGATGAAGGTGACGAACCTGGGCACCCTGCCGGTCGACGAGGCGGTGGCGTTCCTGATGACGCCGATGCTGGGCGCGCCGCAGGACGAGGTGAACTTCCCCCTGTATTACCAGCTGCTGAGCGCCCAGGCGTACAACGCCGAGCAGCCGCGGTACGTCGAGCAGAACATGCTGGTGCCCGTGCAGAACTCCCAGTACCTGGGCAGCATGAGGCCGGGCGAGTCCCGCACGGTCACCTTCAAGGTCAGCGTATCGGAGTACGCCGAGCCCAGCGACATACCGTTGAGCGCCGTCGTCTCGTACCACGACCCCTGGGACCAGCAAAAGTCGTCGAACATCGAGACGTTCGGCGTCCGCGTGGAGCCGGAGATGCGGTTCACCGTCAACCCGGAGCCCATCGAGATCAAGTGCGGCCGCTCCTGCGTCTCCAACCTGACCCTGGCCAACAACGGCACCATGCCCGCCCGGGACGCCATCGTGCGCATGAACGCCCTCGATCCGTTCACCGTCAGCTACGACACCATGTACCTGGGCGACGTGGCGCCCGGGGAGAACGTGACCACGCGCTTCGGCATCAAGGTGAAGCCTGACGCGGTGCCGGGCGAGTATTACGTGACGCTGGAGGTCAAGTACTACGACAGCGAGGACGACCCGCACGTGACGAAGATCATCCGCAAGGCGATCGTCGTGCAGCCCCCGCCAACGCTCTGGGAAATACTGCTGGAGAACTGGCCCATCGTCCTGGGGCTGATCGCGCTGATCGTGCTGGGCCTCCTGTACTTCGGGTATAAACGGCTGAAGCAGAACAGGAAGCGGCCTGAGATAGCTCCGGGGTTAACCGGGCAGGAGGGCAATCTGATCACGGGGGGCGACGGGGATACCCGGGGCAACAGATAGCGATTCAACGATACTGAAAATAAGGATAAACGGGCAATGCCCATATCATTAAACTGAAGGTGAGAGGCAGATGGACAAAGGCCTGTTGACTGCGTTCAACATTGGCATGTCCATTATCACATTCCTGGTCCTGCCGCTGACCTGGTTTTTCATGCGGGACCAGTTCATGTGGGGCATCTCACTTGTCTTCCTCCTGATGCTCTTCACCGGATTTGCCGACATCATGTGGGTGTTCCCCTGGCAGGCGATGAGCGCCGATGACGTGATCGTGGCGGTCGTTGCCTTCGGGTCCTTCTGCTCACCGGGTTCTATATGCGTGAGCAGTTTTGCCGGGCCGGTAACTTCATCCGTATCCTGCTGTTCATCGTCGAGTACCTGTAACTAAAGAAATGGCTCAAGGATACGGTCAGCATCCAGGTCACCATTCACCGGAACGGGAAGGACGAGGACCACGATAATAAATAGACTGCTTTTATATCTGCCAGTGCGCCTTTGGTCCCCCGACAGGCCAGTTAAAGGCCAATCCGGCCAATTAAATTAAAAATCGCACGAACCGGAAAGTTTTAAACCTCAGGCTATATAAAAAGAAAGTTGAACGGTGAATATCGCATAAAACTTTTAAAACCGTCATATAATGCATGAAGATAGCGCGCTAGAGATAAGTTATCAGGGCTGCAAGACTATAACGGGGCTGCTGTTAATTCAATCTCTAAAAGTATTTATCCTATGTAAATGATTATGCAATTCGACACATCCGGTGATCAATTTGAGTGACGAAATAATAACGGAACCGAGGCAGGAAGACCTGTGCGGCGGCCTTGAGTTTAAGACAACCGCCGACATCGAGGTGCCTACAAAGCTCATCGATCAGGTCATCGGCCAGGAGCACGCCGTGGAGGTCATCAAGAAGGCGGCCAGCCAGCGCCGTCACGTCATGATGATCGGCACGCCGGGCACTGGCAAATCGATGCTCGCCAAAGCGATGGCCGAGCTGCTGCCCAAGGAAGAGCTGCAGGACGTGCTCATCTACCACAACCCGGAGGACTCCAACAATCCCAAGGTCAGAGTGGTGCCCGCGGGTAAGGGCAAGCAAATCGTCAATGCACACAAGATGGAAGCGCAGAAGAACGCCCAGCTGAGGAACCTCATCATCGTCATCGCGATGCTCGCCATCCTCGGCTTCGCCTGGTTCTACATGAGAGAGCAATTCATGTGGGCAATCATAGCAGTGCTGCTGTTGCTGCTGCTCATCAGGTACGTCACTCCCAAAGAGACAGCGATCACACCAAAGCTGCTGGTCACCAACCAGGGCAAGACCACCGCCCCGTTCGTGGACGGCACGGGCGCGCACGCGGGCGCGCTCCTCGGCGACGTCCGGCACGACCCGTTCCAGTCGGGCGGCCTGGAGACACCGGCCCACGACCGCGTGGAAGCCGGCGCGATTCACAAGTCGCATAAAGGCGTACTATTCATCGACGAGATCAATACGCTCCGGATGGAGAGCCAGCAGCACCTGCTGACGGCCATCCAGGAAGGCAAGTTCTCGATCACGGGCCAGTCCGAGCGCTCCTCGGGCGCCATGGTCAAGACAGACCCGGTGCCCTGCGACTTCATCATGGTGCTCGCGGGCAACCTCGACGCCATGGAAGGCATGCACCCCGCGCTCCGGTCCCGTATCAAGGGATACGGCTACGAGCTGTTCATGCAGGACACCATGGAGGACAACACCGAGACCCGCAGGAGGCTCGTACGCTTCGTCGCGCAGGAGGTCATCCGCGACGGCAAGATACCGCACTTCGACCGCGGCGCCGTCGACGAGATCATCCGCGAGGCGATGCGCAGGGCCGGCCGCAAGGGCCACTTCACGCTCAAGCTGCGAGACCTCGGCGGCCTCGTGCGCGTGTCGGGCGACATCGCGCGTGCCGAATCGGCACCGTACACGACGGCCGAGCACGTGCTCAAGGCGAAGAAGATCTCCCGCTCCGTCGAGCAGCAGCTCGCGGACACGTACCTCGATCGCAAGAAGGATTACCGCCTGTTCGCCGCAGCCGGCGAAGAGATCGGGCGCGTCAACGGGCTGGCCGTCATCGGCGGCGACTCGGGCGTCATGCTGCCCATCGTGGCAGAAGTCACCCCGGCCATGTCGAAGTCCGAGGGCCACGTGTACGCGACGGGCAAGCTCCAGGAGATCGCCAAGGAGGCGGTCCAGAACGTCAGCGCGATCATCAAGAAGTTCACCGGCCAGGACATCGCCGGGATGGACGTCCACATCCAGTTCGTGGGCACCTACGACGGCGTGGAAGGCGACAGCGCCTCCGTGTCCATCGCGACGGCCGTGATCTCCGCGATATCGGGCATACCGGTCGACCAGAGCGTGGCCATGACCGGCTCGCTGTCGGTCCGGGGCGACGTGCTGCCCATCGGCGGCGTCACCTACAAGATCGAGGCGGCGGCCAACGCGGGCATCAAGACCGTCCTCATCCCGAAGTCCAACGTCGGCGACGTGCTCATCGAGGACGCGTACAAGGACCGCGTCAAGATCATCCCGGTCACGAGCATCAGCGAGGTGCTCGAGTACGCCCTGTCCGGCAAGAAGAAGGAGAGCTTCATCGACAAGATCAAGAACTTCTCCGTGGACAAGATGGGCATCGGCATCTTCGATAAGGCGCTGCCGCACTAAAGAGCAATAAACACAGAGGGCACGTGAGCCACGAAGCCGCGAAAGCCCTCGCCACTACTTTTTAATTATTTTCTCTAATCGTGTTTTCATTCCATTCAATAGCCATGGGTGGGGGCCGAGGAGCGCTCGCAGCCGGGGAGGCTCGTGCGCGTACGCAGATGACATGCATGGGCATGGGCCGCATTTCAAACCGGGCTTAACTGCACAGGGACCAGATATGGCAATGAGTCACGAGTGCTTGAGCGATTGACTGACTATTGTCATTAAACAATTGGCGCCTGCGCGCCGTGACCGACGTGGAGGCGTATCTAATAAACGGGAGGGCGGGCAGCACAGGTAAACCGCCGGAGGCGGTATACGATAGGGGCAGGCGCGCCAATATGACGAAGGCTATTTAACGCTGATGGCCTTCCGAAGAGTCACAACCGGCCTTTCCTCGATGACGATTTCCGCCTTTAGCTCGTAGGTGCCTCTCGCCAGGCTGGTGTCGGGTATCTGGAATGGCGATACCTCGAACCTCCGGCTTTTACCTGGCGGGACACGGAAACCCGGCACGAATTCGGAGGCCTTATGCGCCTGGTCTTTTATTAGCGTGATAGACCCTAAAGGCATTTTTCGGGAGACGGTCAGCTTCACGACAGCGTCATCAATGGGACGAGCGCCGTTGTTTCTGATCTCGATGAAAGCCGTTGGCCGGTCCCCGGCCCTGTAAACGTCTTTATCTGTACCCCAGTCGATGATATCAGCAGCCCGATCGCCCTCTGCCAATGGGCTATTAGCGGTCATAAGGAAAGTGAAAGCGTTCCAATAGCAATGCATGACGACACCATAGAGGTGTCGTACTACCGGGAGTTAAACCCGCGCCATGAAAAAAGAATATAGGACTTTCATCACAGGAAGGTCCCGAAGTGCATGGCGACAGCCAGGCCCGATATGAGGAATAATGTGGCCGTGAGCCGGGCCAGAATGTCTTTCCGGAGTAATACGCTCTGCATCGTGTCACCGTCCGTTGCGTACTATGATAAGATGACGGGGGAGGGCCATGGGAGGCACGAATTAACTCTCCCCCTGCCACCGGTTTATAGCTCGGTCCGCTCGAACTTCCAGACGGCGGCACCAGCGAACGCCAGTGTCCACAGGACGGTCGCGACGATCGGGAAGATCACCCAGTCGGGCATCGGTAAGCCCTCGGCCATGGCCAGCGCCATGCTGCCCAGTGCCCACGGGGTGACGTACTGCAGCTCGCTCACGAACTGGAGCAGGAAGCTGCCGACGATGCCGACCACGATGGGCAGGCCCAGCGTGACACCCCGGTTCAGCGTGAACGCGCCCAGTACCAGGGCCAGCACGAGGTAGAACAGGCTGTTGACCGTCATGATGCCCACGCCGCCCAGGAAGGACGGTATGGAGACGAGGCCGCCCGTGGCGATCGATATCTGCGCGTAGGCGATGGCCGCCTGTACCGCGATGACGATGAGGAGCAGGCCGATGACGTTAGCGACGAGCTTGGACAGCACGAACGCCTTCCGCGAAATCGGCTTGGACAGGAGCCACGCGGCGGTGCCCGACTCGCGCTCCTTGAGGATAGAGTCGTGGGCGAGGATCACGCTGCCGATGAGGAGCGCTATGCCGGCGACCTGGAAGAATATTGACAGGCCCAGGTCGAGAATGACCTCCGGCGTAAAGTTCAGCATTTGCATGGCTTCCGCGTCGCCTGACTGGTTAATCTGTTGCTTCGCATCCTCCGGTATCGGCATCTGCGGCAGGGCGAATACCATCATGGCGACCAGCGAGTTGACGATGACCGTCCAGACGATAAGCTGCACGGCGAGGGACTTCCAGTTCCACCACTTCGCGTTCTCCTTCTTCAGCATGTTGCGCAGGCCTGCCGTCCAGCCCAGGTTCTCGACGGGTTTTAGATTCTTAGCTGGCATTGTTCTTCACCTCCACGAGGTCCATGAACACGTCTTCGAGATCCTGCTTCTTGCGGCCGAACTCGATGACCTTGACGCCGCTGGAGAGGATAGTCTCCAGCAGGCTGTCCTCGGCCTGGCCGTCGTCGGTGACGCTGACGAGCAGCGCGGTGTGCCCGTTCTGCCCTGCCGCATTAACCGCCGACACCCAGGGCATCTGCGTGATCTTCGCCCGGGCGCTCGCGGCGTCGCCCTTGACCACGACGCGGTAGGAAATGCTGCCCTTCCCGGCGAGCAGCTGCTCGATAGGGGCCTGGGCGACCAGCTCGCCATGGTTCAGGATGGCCACGATGTCGCTGACCTTCTGGACGTCGTCCAGGATGTGGGTCGAATAGAAAATGGTCGTCTCGCTGCGAATCTTGCTCATCAGCTCCAGCACGTCGCGGCGGCCCATCGGGTCCAGCGACGCCGCCGGCTCGTCGAGGATGAGCAGCTCCGGGTGGTTGATGTACGCTTGCGCGATGCCGAGGCGCTGCCGCTCGCCGCCAGAGAACCCCTTGATCGGCCGGTCGGCCTTGTCGTCGATGGCGACCAGCTTCAGCGTATCCTCGATACGGGCCTCTATTTCATCCCGTGGGCCTTCGTAGAAGAACTTTGCCGTGAAGCGCAGGGTCTCGCGCGCAGTCATGTACTCGTAGTACCGCGGGTCCTGTGCGAGGTACCCGATCCGGTGCCGGATCTTGATGCTGTTGCCGACGGTGTCCATGCCGAACGCCGCGCAGGAGCCGCTTGTCGGACGGATTAGCCCTAAGATAAGCTTGATGGTCGTCGTCTTGCCCGCGCCGTTGGGGCCGAGGAAGCCGAAGATGGAGTGCTTCGGCACCTTAAGGTCGAGCGATTTGAGGACGGGCTTGCCGTTGTACGATTTGGTCAGTTTTTCTGTGCTGATTACTAGATCGTCTGTTGCTGTCATTTGATGGCCCCCTGGCCACGTATAGCCTGGCGGTATGTATATCAAGAGTATATGCACATCAGTCATTGATACATATATTCACGCTATATACATCGTAAGCATAGGTACATACATACGATAAGTATATAAAACTTTTGATCGCCGTTCCATCGGCGGGCAGAATGAATCGCATGTCGCGGCACTGTGATGGAAAGCGTCCGATGTGGCAGGGCATGAGGAGACATTCAAGACAAATGCGGCGTGTGTCCCGTATTCTGGCAGAAATGGATTTATACGAACATACGCAAAGTAGCAAGCGTACAATTAATTTCAGGCTCGTTTTCCGGCCGCAGGTGATGGTATATGCAGGAATTTTATGACGTAAGGGAGCTTCACGGCTACACAACGGCAATCGCTTACGACAACGGCGTGATCGACGAGGTCTCGACCCATTTCATGTCCGGGGCGGCGGTGAGGGCGCTGATCGGCGGCTCCTACGGCTTTACCACGGTAGACGACCCCTCGCTGGTCAGCGATGCCATCGAATCGTCCCTGTCCCTCGCCCGGCGGCTCAACAAGCTGAACCCGCGGCCAAAAATCACCCTCAAAGAGACCCGGTTCGTCCCGAAGGACGTCTATCGCATCAAGAAGAACCCGGCGGATGTGTCGCTCCGGGAGAAACAGGACTTCTGCAGGGCGATCGAGGCGGCCATGAAGGAAGCGGACAAAGACGGCCTGATCAAGAGCACCCGCGTAAACTATTCCGAGGCTTTCACCCGCAGCGTCCACTATGGCACCGGGGAACAGCGGGTCGAATACGACATCAGCCGCACAGGCTTCAGCTGCACGGCCGTCGTCGGGGAGAACGGCAACCTCCAGGCGGGACGGCGCAGCTACTTCAACGTCGGCGGCTACGAGGTCTTCGAACAGTGCGACCCGATAAAGCTCGCGAAAGAGGCCACGGAGGAGGCGGTGTGCCTCTTGAGGGCAAAGCCTTCGCCCGGAGGGCGCTTCGATGTCGTGCTGGACCAGGAGCTCGCCGGCGTCTTCATCCACGAGGCGGTCGGGCACGCGTCGGAAGCGGACACGGTGCTCGACGGCGACTCCTGCCTCGAAGGGAAGATCGGCCAGCAAATCGGCAGCGAGCTGGTCACTGTCCACGACGACCCGACCATCCTGCACTACGGCTATTATCCCTACGACAGCGAGGGCGTGCCGGCGCAGCGGACGACGATCATCGAGAAAGGCGTCATGAAGGCTTATTTGAACTCTCGAGAGACGGCCGCGAAGCTCGGGGGCAGCCCGGGCAACGCGAGGGCGGGCGGCCTGGCGCGCCCGGTCGTCCGGATGAGCAACACGTTCATCGACAACGGGGACATGACGAAGGACGAGGTCTTCGAGGGCGTGAATGGCATCTACCTCAAAGGCTCCCGTGGCGGCCAGGTGAACACCGGGGAGGGCGTGTTCCAGTTCAACGCGGTCATGGGCTACCTGATCAAGGACGGGAAGATCGGTGACGCCATCCGCGACGTATCGCTATCCGGCAATACGCTGAAGACGCTGAACAGCATCGTCCGGGTGGGCAACGACCTGAAGTTCAACTCCGGCCGGTGCGGAAAGGCCGGCCAGGGCGTCCCGGTCGGCGACGGCTCGCCACATATCCTGGTCAAAGACGCCGTCGTGGGGGGCAACGCATGATCGGGGGAGAGACGAAGATCGACGTCATCGGCCAGGCGAAGAAGCTGGTCGACCTCGCGATGAAGCTGGGCGCCAAGGAGGCCGAAGTCTACGCCTCCTCGGGCCGTATTGTCACGGTGGAGACGGTCAGGGGCGACCTGGGCTACGGGGAAGAAAGCGTATCGGGCGGCATCGGCGTCCGGGTCATCGCCAACGGAGCCGAGGGCTACTCGTCGTCCAACGACCCGGCGAAGTTCGAGGCGGCCGTCACGGCCGCGATCGAGTGCGCGAAGGCCCGGCCGGCCGACCCGGACCTCAAAGGACTACCCGCGCCCCGGCCGTATAAGAACGTGCACGGCATTTTCGATAAGCGCATCGAAGAGATCAGGCTCGACCAGTGCATGGACATCGCCGCCGGGATGATCGAGGCGGCGAAGGAGGACAAGAGCGCCTCCGTCACGTTCGGGAAACTGTCCTGCGTGATCTCCGACACCGCGATCTTTAACTCCAACGGCGTTAGCGTGGAGGACCGGGAGACCGTGTTCATGGGCTACGTCGACGTGATCATGAAGGAGGGCGGCAAGGTGTCCACAGCCTACGACTAC
>MVRA01000094.1 GCA_002067315.1 Methanocella sp. PtaU1.Bin125
GCCGCCGATCAGGGCGAACGGCAGGAAGATGATCGCGAACATCAGGCTCACCGCCGGCCCGGCCAGCGTGACGAGCGTCACGTCCCGCATCTCCAGCTCGCGCTCCCGGCGCAGGATATACCGTCCGGGCTGCCGAAGGCCATGCCGAACAGCCAGGAGGTCAGCAGGAGGGCGATCGTCCCGAGGCCCCAGAACCGGTAGTCCCCCCGGATCTCCAGCTTGCCCGCCATCATCCGGTGGCCCGGGTCGTGCACGACCACCGCAATGATGCCCATGATCAGGTATAACACGACGATCTCCCCGTCGAGTACCACCCGGTCGGCCAGCAAGAAAATGCCCCGAAGACGATACAGCTGACGGACAGGGCGATGATCTCGCGCAGGGTAAAGCCGGTCTTCTCAGGCCATGTCCCGGATATGTTCATTCCGGCTCCGCCGGCGGGGCTGCAACTTTCGCTTGACGCCTCCGCGGCGTGGGCGTTCCGGCATCCTGATACGAACGCCCTGACCCTGCGCCGCGTCGCGGCTATCACGCCGGAAGCGCTAATGATCGCGCCGATCAACCCGAGGCCGGTGCACAGGGCGATCGCGGCGGCCGGCGCCAGCGTCTCAGGCAGGAGGTCGTTGAGCGGCAGGTCTCTCTTATGATACGGGTATCCCGAAACGTCGCCGATCACGACGACCATATGGCCGCCGGGCCGGAGAGCGGCCTCCATGACCGGGCCGGGCATCTTAATATCCGTACCCGCGCACAGGAGAACGCCCTGCTCCGTCAACTGCCGGGTGAGCGCGTTGTGCTCAGGGCCGCCGATGAGGATTAGGTCGTAGTACTGCAGGGGCTTATCCCTGAAACTTGTAGCTCCCTCTCCGGTAATAAGGCTGCTGTATATCTTGTAGATCCGGGTGTAGACGTTGAAGCTGTTCTGCTCGATCAGGTCGCACCGGAGCCCATGATAACGAGGGGATTTTGTAGCGATATGTCCGGCGTCATGTTGATCAGCAGGACCCTTTCGTCGCTCGTGATGCCGAAACACCGGGTCATCTGCTCCGCGTTCAGCGTGTACGGCTCCGGCAGCGGCAGGCCGACCAGCTGCGCGCTTGCCGCCGGCACGAACACGATAAGCAGTAAGGTGATCGATAGAAATAATGACAGGAGCCTCATTTCGACAAAGACATTTTTTAGCCTCTTTGTAAATAAGCGGTTATATAGTTTTATTTGGCTAATCATGGTAATTTCAGGCGAATAATTCCAGAATAATAAGCATTCGACACTGAAGTTCCGCACTCAAAAAGTATATAATTTCCCGGTTTCTCATTCATATGAATTAAACGATTGTGAAAGCACCATATCCGCGGTCGTATGACCGGATACCCCGGCCAGTCCGATCGAATGATAAAGGTTTAGTGCTATCAACGTCATATATTCTAATTACCAGACCGGAGACTACGTATGGAACAACTGAAGGTTTTCGAAGGGGGAAGGTCGAAGTTCTCCCACCTGACATCCGCCCACCCGTGCTTTAACGAGAAGGCCCACTTCTCCACCGCGAGGATACACATCCCCGTCGCTCCCAAATGCAACATCCAGTGCAACTTCTGCACCCGTAAGATCGACAAGTGCGAGCACCGCCCCGGCGTGTCGTCCGGCGTGATGACCCCGCAGGAGGCGGCCGACCGGGTCGACCAGGTCGTGAAGGAGATGGGGGACTTGATGCGGGTCGTCGGCGTGGCCGGCCCTGGCGAGGCGCTGGCCAACGAGGAGACCTTCGAGTCACTTAAAATCGTGCACGAGCGCCATCCCGATCTCATCAAGTGCGTCGCGTCCAACGGCCTGTACCTGGCCGAGCGTGTACAGGACCTCCTGAAAGTAGGCGTCTCAAGCATAACGGTCACCATCAACGCCTTCGACCCCAAAGTGGGCGCGCAGATCTACTCGTGGGTGCGCTACCACAACAAGACCTACCGCGGCGAAGAAGGCGCAAAGCTCCTGGTGGAGAAGCAATTCGCCGGCGTCGAGGCCGCGGCGAAGGCCGGCATGATCGTCAAGGTCAACACCGTCCTGATCCCGGAGATCAACGCGGACCAGATCGAGCCCATCGCGAAGCTCGCCGCCGAGAAGGGCGCGGTGCTCATGAACATCATCCCCATGATCCCGCTCTACAAGTTCGCGAACATGAAGGCGCCCGAGTGCAAGGACCTCGAACAGGCCAGAGCCGTGGCCGAGAAGTACCTGCCGCAGTTCCGGCTGTGCAAGCAGTGCCGGGCGGACGCGTGCGGCGTGCCGGGCAAGGAAGAGTCCATGTCGCCGGCGCAAAGGGCGCTCGGTGGTACGCATTATCACGCATAAAGTCTAATGAATCCCGGCACAACGCCGGGTATATCCCTTTTTATTTTAATCCTTGGCGCTCCTGGCTACCTGGCGCCCTTGGCGAGCGTGACAGGGGTCGAATGTATAAACAACAACAGCGACGCATGCTTTGTCAAGGATATGCGACTCCTGTCACGAGCGCCAAGGGCGCCAGGTAGCCAGGAGCGCCAAGCTTTTTAAGATCTTCCATCGCACTCGTACTCGATCAGATCACCCATGTGCTCGGCACCCCAGGCACACAACGAGTCAAGCACCGGCGTTAGCGAGTTGCCGGCCGCTGTGAGCGAGTATTCCACCTTTGGCGGCACCTGTGCATAGACCTTGCGAGACACCAGACCGTCCTTCTCCAGCTCACGCAGCTGCTTGGTCAGCATCTTCTGGGTGATGCCGGGCAGCTCGTCCTCGATCTGGCTGAAGCGTAGCGTGCCGTCGCGCAACGACCACAGGATGAGGGGCTTCCACTTCCCGCCGATCACGTCGATGGCGGCCTCGACGGGGCAGTGATACTTTCGTTTTAGCGACATTGCGATCAATAGTATCCATATGGATAGTATATACCTGTATCGATTGTATATCATATAAATATAGTTAGTATCAATAATATAGCAGGTGCATAAGATGGAAAAGGTATCGATAGGCACAAGCGTCTTCGTTTTTCCCATGCCTGTGGTGCTGGTCGGCACGCTGGCGCAGGGGAAGGCTAACTTCATGACGGTCGGCTGGGTTTCCCGGGTGAACGCCAGCCCGCCGATGATCGCGGTGGCGTTAGGCAAACATCACTATACCGTGCCCTTCATCGTCGAGAACGGCACGTTCAGCGTCTGCGTGCCGTCCGCCGACATGAGGGAGAAAACGGACTACTGCGGCCTGGTAACCGGAGAGAAGACGGACAAGTCAAAGCTGTTCGACGTGTTCTATGGCTCCCTGCAGACCGCGCCCATGATCAAAGAATGCCCGCTCTGTATCGAGTGCCGGCTGGTCAAGGCGGTTGAGCTGCCGACGAACGACGTCTTCATCGGCGAGATTACGGCGTCGTACGCCGACGAGGGCTGCCTGTCTGACGGGAAGCCGGACTTTAAAAAGGTCGACCCGCTGCTGCTCACGATGCCGGACAACGGGTACTGGGCTCTTGGAGAACGGGCGGGCAAGGCGTGGAGCGACGGGAAAAAGCTGATGAGCAATGCAGGAAAGTAACTGCATGGAGAAACACTTATGCCCATCATCACAGTCGAGACTGCGCCGTTGAGCACGGAGCAGAAGGAGAAGCTCATCAAGGAATATACGAAGATCACCTGCGAGGTCACCGGCCTGCCGTCCCAGGCTATGATCGTGCTGGTCCACGAGCTGAGCCCGGACTGCATCGGGCTTTACGGGGAACAGCTATCGAAGATGAAGCACTAGACCAGACCGGGAAAAAACAGGGATTTCATGCTCTACAGGCGAATGAAAAAGTCAGACAGGGAACTGTCCATCCTCGGCTACGGCTGTATGCGCCTGCCGCTGCTCAAGAGCGGCCGCGTCTCGCTGCGGCTGTCGAAGCAGGCGATCCGGTTTGCGATCGACCGCGGCGTGAACTACGTCGATACCGCCTGGCCGTACCACAACGGCGAGAGCGAGACCATCGTGGGAAAGGTGCTGCAGGACGGTTACCGGGAAAGGGTCAGCCTGGCCACTAAGCTGCCGACCTGGCTGATCGAGAAGCGGAAGGACATGGACAAATACCTTGACTTGCAGCTGAAAAAGTTGCAGACCGACCACATCGACTACTACCTGATACATTCGCTCGACAGGACCCGGCTCGGCCCCATGGAGGAGCTGGGCATGGCAGATTTTCTCGACGATGCTCTCGCGGACGGACGCATCACGCACGCCGGTTTCTCGTTCCACGACCGGCTGGACGTGTTCAAGCAGTGCGTGGACGCGTATGATTGGGCTTTCTGCCAGATCCAGTATAACTATATGGATGAGGACTACCAGGCCGGCACTGCAGGCCTGAAGTACGCCGCGAAGAAGGGCCTTGGCGTCGTGGTCATGGAGCCG
>MVRA01000095.1 GCA_002067315.1 Methanocella sp. PtaU1.Bin125
CCCGCCCCGGGCGCGCAAGCGCGCGACCGGCCACTGGCGATTGACCGGTCCTGTTTTTCGTCATTAATACCTGACTAAAACACCGGTCATCGGCCGACTCCCATGATAACTCTCTTGTGAATATGCCGTTTCCAGGCATGCGCAGACTGGATACTCGCAGAGTCCGCAGAGACTGGCGCAGAGACCGCAGGGCGTGCATTCGGGTAGTTGCGGCGGCCGGGGATACGGGCAACCTGCGTTGCGGTCACGCGCGCGTGCGGATGCTCTGGCCGGATGTGCGACGACAGTGGTGACCGTTTATCATTAATGAGTCCTTTGTGGCTTCTGTAATTTTAACAGGATAAAAAATCAAAAAACTAATCATTGTCCCGGTAGTATTCCCGGGCTTCTTCGTCAGGGATCTCGCCGACAGAGCTGTGGTAGACGAAATGATAGACAAATTTGACGAAAACTGCGATCGAGACGATCGCCAGCAGCGCGAAAGGAGCGGCAAGCAGCGGGTGGATAGGGAACAGGATGCCGAACGCCACCAGCCCGGTCACGGCGCCGAGGATCGCCATCAATCCCAGAAAGTTCGTGTACTTGAGCTTTAGCTTCACAGGCACTGCCTCCCGGCCACAGGACATGCTATGGCGTCGTGTTTTTCCATTTGATATTACCGGATGCGGGCATATGCATTTGCCCGGGAACGTGACACATCGACGCTCCGGCCGGATGATAGTCCATCTGCTTTACAGATGGTGTCCATCTGCTTTACAGGTGGTGTCCATCTGCTTTACAGGTGGTGTCCATCTGCTTTACAGGTGGTGTCCACCTGCATGGCAGTTAGATGGAAAAACGCTTTAATGTAATGCGCCATACACATAAGCGTTATGCTGACAGATATCGTGCTGAAGTTTCAGATTGCCGACACCGGGGAGATCTTCGGGGAACTCATGGGGTTTACCACTGACATGGACGCCTTCCCCGACGACGTGCGCCTGACCATCGGCCACATCGAGATCGAGGTCAACGAGGTATTTTACGACGTGTGCACCCGGCGGCAGGTCATCGACGGCACGATCACCTGTATCGACGACGAGGACGCCCGCGAGGTCAAGGAAGAGGTCGTGGCCAAACTGACGGGCGCGAACTACACGATCTACGACATCGGCATGAACGAGGACACCGACTCCGGCGACATCCCGCGAGGCGTCCGGTAGTCCCTGCCGGGGTGGCGCGCGGTGCCGGACGACGACGGGGCCGGGACAGTCCGGGAGAAGGTGCTGGACTTCATCCGGTCGAAAAAGGGGCATATCGCTGATCTCAGCGACGTTTTACGGCTGATCGAGGCGGAAGGAGGCCACCCTGGTCTCCTGGAGGAGATGGCCGGGGATGGGGCCATTTCCGTGTCGGGTGACAGCGTCTTTCTTTCGAGCGAGAGCTACCTGCCGAAGGTGCGTTGTCTCATTTGCGACCAGCGTGTCGACCGGCAGGACCTGGTCCCATTCTTCCGGGAGAAGCATTTCCCGTTCGTCAGCTGGGGCTTTCATAAGGAATGCCTTGAAGGCGGCGCCCGGGACGAGATGATCGCCTCGGGCATGTTCCGTTTCGAGGACGGCGGCGTTTACCCGGCCTACGAGTACGGCGAGGGCAAGAACCCCGTGACCATCGCTATCAGGTTCCTGCGGTCCGAGGATTTCCTTTACACGCTCGAGCTCAAGAGCGATAAGGAGTGATACGGTGGCGTGCAACCTGGCGTACGGCGACGGCCCGATGACGGTGGCGCAGCTGTTCGCCTGCGTCCGGCATCGCTTTGCCGGGCTGTCCGCCTATTACCTGAAAGAACGGGACGTCATCGCCATCCCTCTTTCGGATGCCGCCGCCGGGGAAGCGGCGGTTTTCCTTCGCGAGCTGGCCGCCCGCAAAGGGCTGTCCTGTTGCACTGTCACCGCTGCGTGGCCCGAGCTGGCGGGCCCCGAGATCATCAGCCTCGACGGCGCGTCGGAATTCCTCGTCATCTCCGGCACTGATCGCTGATCATGACCGCTCCTGGCGCATCAGGTCCAGGCGGTATTGCTACTACTTCTGTTAAACATAGGTTTATAATGTTCAGCAATATACGTAATGTAGCCTGCTAAAGCAGGCGATCTGAAAAACGATTGCTATCGGGGTATCACATTGACCATATACGTAGGCATCGACGACACGGACAACCTCGAGTCGCGGGGTACCGGGCGGCTCGCGCGGGGCATCGCGGCCGAGCTGGGCAAGGAATACGGCATCTTCGGCGTGACGCGGCACCAGCTGCTCGTGCACCCGGACATCCCTTACACCTCCCACAACAGTGCGGCGGTCATACACGTCGAAGGCTGCGACGCGTCGGACGCCGGCCGGATCTTCGGTATCGTGAAAGAGCTGATGCTGGCCGACTTCGTGGAAGGGAGCGACCCGGGCCTGGCCGTGGCGCCCGCGGAGCTGGTCACCGCGGGCATGACCGCCTTCGGGCTGGACGCCAAGCGGATGATCGTCGGCATGGACCGGGCGAAGGACGTGGCCCGGAACGCCGGCGTCAGGGTCGAAGGCCTCGGCGGCACCTGCGGCGGCGTCATCGGCGCGGTCGCGGGCATCGGGCTGGCCTCGATGGGCAACGACGGCCGGTTCCTCATGAAAGGGCGAGCCCGGGATTTGAAGCACTCGGTGCGGACGCTGCCCGAAGTGCTGGCCTCCGGCATCGACCAGGTCATGACCCTCGACGGACGGCTCGTCTCGTGCGGCCGGATTGACCTCAACCGGTCGGCCAACCCGTCCTTCGTGCATGGCAGAGCGGTCCTGTTCGTCGAAGAGCGGGACGGGTGCCTGGTGGCGCTCAAGCGGGACTGACGGTTCTGCACTGTCCGGGTAGAGACGGCCGGGCGGCCTCGCGCGCGCACGCGGCACCGGCCCAGGGAGGGTATCATATGAAGGTTCGGCCTGCTGCGCTTTCCAGCCTGCCATAGCTGCCCGCGGGAAAAATGACTCTGTTAAAACCTTTGTAAATTATTATTTATCATAGCAACAGCTCATAGCCTAATCGATAAAAGCGTACAGGGGGAACTTTTTGGAAAAAGTTCCCCCTTGCACCCCTTCAAAAACGTTCTTTTAAACGGTGCCTTCGGCACATGTGTTTAATGTTGTGACCCAGGGGAACTTTTTGGGAAAAAGTTCCCCGGGGGCCCTTCAAAAACGAATGCAGGGGACGAGATTCGAACTCGCGAATTCCTACGAAACAGGACCCTGAATCCTGCGCCTTTGACCTGACTTGGCAACCCCTGCGTCTGTCAGAATTGGTGACTGTGGTATCGTGCCACAGCGTAGCCTTATACGCGTTGCATACTATTTAAACTTTTTTGGCCGGGCCGGCAGCTTTTATTTAATGCCAGTTGCGGCGGAGGACTATCAGCAGGGCGACAAGGGCGACCAGGTTGACGGCGACGATCAGCCCGGGTAAAACGAGATCGTCGGATGGCATCTCCGGGAGGGGCGTCAGGTTCGCGGGGGCTTTCACGGTTAGTGACAGGTTCTGGTGCAGGATCTCGCCGGCTTTTAGCGTTATCGTGCCTTCGCCGGATAATGCCTGTCCCAAAACGGTAATTTTATACGTCCCGGGGGTGAGGCTGACGTTGTAGCTGCCGGCCTGGCCGGTCGTCACGTTTGTCAGGCTGGACGGGCGGTCCGGGGGCGAAAAGGAGATCGTGAACGTGTTGGCCGGCTTGCCGTCCGCGTACTTGAGGAACCCGTCGACCAGGGCGTTTTCTTCCGGGCCGCCGACGATTCCCGGGCTGCCGGCGAGCATATCCTTGAGGTTCGAGTTGATCGATTCCGGGTCGTGGCCGAGGGTGCGGTTGATGAACGCTTCCGTGAGGTTGCCGTGTACGCTGTAGTCCCGCAGTATCCCGATCAGGTTCGAGTTGCCATACGTCTGCGCGATGTAGCTGGCGAGCACGGCGGCGTGGGCGCGGGCGTTGTAGTAATACGGCTCGTTCTGGTTGTAGAAGGTCATATTCTTGTAGGCGTCGTCCAGCTCGCGCACGGACATCCATGAGCCCCGGGCTACCGACATCGTGGCGATGTTCCGCTGGGCATCCGTCACGTTACCGGCCACGTACATGGCCGTGCCGTCGAGGTACCATTCGGGCATGCTGCGGTACTTCGTCATCATCGTCCGCTCCGCGACGCGGGCCAGCTGGTACGTCAGCACCTGCTGGAAGTCCGGGAGCATGTCGGGCGACTTGATCACGACGAGGCCGTTGATGCCCTCGTTCCAGCTCAGCGCGCTGACCTCGTCCGGGATGCTGCCGACGCCGCTGAGCAGCCGGAACTCGTTGTTATCGGCCGTCACCTCGATGGTGGCCCGGAAAATGCGGCTGTCCGGCGTGAAGCCGTTTTCGATAGTGCTGGCCGCCATGTAGTCGCCGAAGTATCGTTCGATACTGGCGTACGCGGTCTGGGCACTGTCGACGATCGGGGCAATATTCGCGATCTTCTGCTGGTTATAGATGATAGTGACATTATCCAGGCTGACGGGACTCGAGAACGGGTACTCCTGCTCCCATACCCGGGGCTGGGGGACGCTCTCCGCCTGTACCATGAGCGGCAGGGCTATCAATAGCACCAGCAGCAACAGCAGGCATGCCTTAAAAACGTCTTTCATATCGCACCGTTTCGAATGGATTATTTGCCGTTGAGTATAAAGCCTTTATCGAATGCACGATGGGCATCAGGGATATGATCGCTAATAATAATCACTATTAACCCATCGTGCCCGTCGTGCACGTTGGGATATCAGAAGTTATATGAGTTCTCATGCTTCATATTAGAAGAGACAAGACCATCAGAAGTTGCTTATCATGACCATAATGATCGCACTGGCCGGAAAGCCCAACGCTGGCAAGTCCACGTTCTTCAAGGCCGCGACGCTCGCGGACGTCGAGATCGCGAACTATCCGTTCACCACGATAAAGCCCAACCTCGGCGTATCGTACGTACGCTCGCGGTGCCCGTCGGCGGATCTTAAGATCGACTGCAAGAAATGCGTGAACGGCGAGAGGTTCATCCCCGTCGAGCTGCTGGACGTGGCGGGCCTGGTGCCGGAAGCCCACAAGGGCAAAGGTCTGGGCAACAAGTTCCTGGACGACATGCGGCAGGCACAGGCGGTCATCCACGTCGTGGACGCCTCGGGCGCGACCGACATCGAGGGCAACGTAGTCCCGATCGGCTCGCACGACCCGCTGGACGACATCAAGTTCCTCGAGAACGAGATCACCATGTGGATGTTCGGTATCCTGAACAACAACTGGATGAAGCTGGCCAAGAAGACCGGCGCCGCCGGCGGCTCGAAGCCCGAGGACGCGGTGGCCGAGCAGTTTACCGGCCTGGGCATCGACGACGTGATGACGCGGACGGCGATGCTGGAGCTGGGCCTGGAGAACAAGCCGCTGGTCAACTGGTCGGAAGAGGATATGGTCCGCCTGTCCGACACGCTCCGCCGGGTGAGCAAGCCGCTGGTCATCGCGGCCAACAAGGCGGATATTGCGCCCCCGCAGAACCTGGAGAAGCTCAAGACGCTGGAGGGCCAGGGCTACAAGGTCATCTACTGCAGCGCGGGCTACGAGCTGGCGTTGCGGATGGCGGCAAAGAACCACCTGATCGACTACCTGCCCGGCGACAAAGACTTCACCATCCGCGAGCCGGAGAAGCTCAGCGCCCCGCAGAAGGCCGCGCTGGAGAAGATCCGGGAGTTCATGAAAAAGTTCGGCGGCACCGGCGTGCAGCAGTGCACCAACACCGTCGTGTTCGATTTGTTAAACTACATCGTCGCCTACCCGGTCGAGGACGAGGCGCACTTCTCGGACAAGAGCGGCAACGTGCTGCCGGATGCGTTCCTGGTTAAAAAAGGCTCGACCCCGCGGGACCTGGCCTATAAGGTGCACACGCAGATCGGGGACTCGTTCCTGTTCGGCGTGAACGCGCGCACGAAGATGCGGCTGGGCGAAAAGCACGAGCTGGAAAATAACGATATTATCAAGATCGTGTCGACTAAATAGTCGATCGACTAAATATTCGGTCGTCTAAGTGGTCGGTCGTCTAAGTGGTCGGTCGTCTAAGTGGTCGGTCGTCTAAGTAGTCAGGCTACGAAAAAGTAATGACAGGTGAATCCTTACTGGATTTTCACCTGTTTCTTGTTTTCCCAGATGCCGTGCAGGTTACAGTACTCCTTAGCGACCAGTGTCGTGTCCTTATCGATCGCGACCCGGAACGTGACCCGGGGATAAGAATACTTAGGCTGCAGGTACGCCCGCGTCACGCCGCACGGGCCCCTGTTCAGCTCGATCCATTCGATGAAGTGGGCCAGCTCGCTCGGGTGGTCGATGCCCACGCCGATGTTCACGGTCACATCGAAGGGCTTGTTGGCCTCCACGACGTCCGGGCACTCGATCCGGGGCCAGTGCTTTTTCTCGAGATCCGACATGTTGTTCGGGTCACTCGGGTAGTTGATCTGCTTGAATAGCTCTTCGCCAGCTCCTGGTGGCATTTTCATCATATCGTTCACCGCCTTGCCGAGACAGCGCTTCCCCTGTGACTGCCTCTCGTTAAAACGTTGTCATGCAACTATAAATATAATTCTGATAAATATGCCACCATAGTCGCTGATACTCACGTTCGACACGAGAGCGGCACGGGAAAATATATAGGCACAGCACCGTTAATCATCTGCTAACTATGTCCCGGTATGGCTTTGCGTTGCTGGCCCTGGCGGCCTTTGTCTCGCTGCTGATGATCGCTCCGCTCACGGCGTCGAGCCAGGAGTATACGCCGAACGTCACGCTCCTGGGGAGCGGGGGGATGCTCTCGATCGAGGACGCTAACCGTTCGGAGATCAACTACTCGGCGTACGATTACTTATACGGCACGTCGGTGCACGTTTCGGTGATCACGGCACAGCTGTTCCTGAACGGGGCGCCATATAACGTGTCCGGGATCCCTATCACGTTCTCGTCGGACAACGACGCGGTCGCCGTGCTGGAGCCCCTGAACCGGACGCGGCCCAGCGACGCGCGCGGGCAGGCGAAAATCCTGCTCATCTCGAACAACACCGTCGGCATCGTGAATATCACGGCCCGCGCGAACCCGCAGTTCTTCGAGATCAGCGATACCTGCACCGTCCGCGTGGTCGGCTGGGGCACAGTGTCCGGTTTCGTCACCGACAAGAACAAGTTCGGCGTGCCCTACGCGAAGATGACGCTGTGGCACTGGAACGGCGAAGGCCGGCCCAACGAGGTCATGCTCCGCGCGCCCGACAATCCCCAGCTGACGAACGACGGCAGCACGGCCGCAATCGGCACTTATACGTTTACCTATGTCCCGGCAGGCCTGTATAACCTGACGGCCGAGAAAGAGGGCAACGTCTATTTCGCGCTGGTGAACGTGACCGCCGGCACCTACACGGCCAACGTGGCCTTCCCCGACTATGTCTTTACCGTACCTGTGACGCCGACGCCTTCGCCAGGGCCCGCAGGGACGCCCTCGCCCGGCCCGTCCGCTTCGCCGACTCCCACCCCCGCACCGGGCTTCGGGCCCGCCATCGCGATCGCGGCCATCGGCCTCGGGCTGCTCGCCGCAAACAAACACAAACAGTAAAAGCCAAGTGGCCAAGATGAGTCACCAAGGCGCCACTGTAGAGATTAAGAGACGCCAAGCTGCCAAGTCAATTTTTTAGGTTCGAGGCGCCAAATGTATAAGTAGCCGGATAAAGCTGAGATATGGCCCTTGGTATCCTGGAGACTTGAATATAAAAAAATGCACTTGGCAGCTTGGCGTCTCTTAGTCTCTACAATGGCGCCTTGGCATCTTTTCTTGGCCACTTGGCGTCTTCACTCGTTGAGGTTTGTGCCGCAGCGGGTGCATTTACCTGCCTGGAGCGGGGTGATCTCGCCACAGTTGCGGCAGCGGACCTTGGGCTCTTTCAGGTCGGAACCGCAAATGGCACAGCGCTGGCTGTCGTCGGGCATCCTGGCGTTGCAGGCGTGGCAAATGACGTATCCCGCGGTGCCGCCGTCCGTCTTGATCTCCGGGGCGCCGCCCACGGGCTGCTGCCTGGGCGGGGCGTTTTTAATCACGTCGGCCGGGATCTTAGCCAGCGGCTTGATGTGCGGCTTGATCGATATCTTCGCCGGGGCAGGCTTCTTCGCCTTCGACTGGTCGAGGGACTTGAACTTCATCGCGGAGATCCGCACGCCCTGCGGCACGATAGCCGGCCGGGGCCGCTTTTCCGGCTCTTCCGGTCGCACGGCGGTATCAGGCTTTTCCGGCCTGGCGATTTCTACTGGGCTGTCGGCCTGCGTATTCTCTTCCGGGGCGGCTTCCGGTAAATCGTCGTTCAGCGGCGACGGGCTCACCGGGAGCGCGTTCGGGGCCGGTATGAAGTCTGTCTCGGCCGCCAGCGGCGCAGCCGGCGCTACCGGTACTGCCATCGCTTCCGGCGGGGCCGGCTGGCCTGATGGCAGGTTATCAATATTACTGATAATACTCTCGATGGAAGCGATGAACTCTTTCGGGTTGACCTCCGGCTCCTCTTCGGCCTTGGCCGGGGGCTTCTCCGGGGCGCGGGTAACGGAAATGTCCGGGCTGCTGGCCGGGCGGACACGCTTCGTGTTATTGAGCGCAGCGTTATCGATGGTCCGGTGCCTTGTCTCTTTTGCCGGGGGATTCTTCGCGAGGTGCCCCATGCCGATGGCATCGAGGATACTGCCCGCAGTGATCGTAAAGTCGTCCTGGACTTTCTCCATCATCTTCCGCAGCTCGGCTTCCTCCGACGTTTCTGTCTCTGCCGCCGGTGCCGCTTCCGCCGCAGGCACGTCCGCCGGCCGGGATTCCGCTTTAACCAGCTCGGCGATCTCGGAGAAGTCGTCCATGATCTTCGTCATCGTCCGGGACTCGTTCTCCTCGTACTCGGCCTGGGTTTCCCCGTCGATCTTGTAGGCGCGGTCGGCCTTCCGGGCGAAGTTGGTGGCGAGCGACAGCAACCGCTTGTTGACGTTGCCTTCCGCGGCCGGCTTCGGCTCCTTGCCCGCCTTGCGGCGCATGATCTCTGCCAGCCCTCCGGCTTGCTGTGGCGGCTCCTGGGCGGGACGCTGTACTGCCTGTACTTGCGGCGGCTGTATCGTAACGGTCTTCAGCCGGGTCGAGAGGATCTGGTATGCCTCGGACGCGGCGTTTTTCACGTCGCCGTCCGGGTTGAATGACGACATGTCGAGCAGCGTCTTCTCGGCGCTTTCCACGTACTCGGGGTGGCTCATGGCAAGCACGGCGATGATCTTGGAAGTCTCGATGCGGGTGACCTTGTTGATGCTGCCCAGCATCCGGATGAGCGGCGCCGTCTGCCCGTTGAACAGCTCGGGCTGATTGGCCGCCACGATCATGAGGGTGTTATAAGAGATGTTGCCCGTTTTGCCCGACCGCTCGTCGAGGGCGGAGATGAGCGTGCCCATGAACGGCAGCGCACGCAGGGCGCGCTCGCTGACGCGGATATAGACTAGATCGATAATGGCCTCCTGGAGCACTTTTGTCGACATGGCGCTCTTGTCCATCAGAAGCGCCTGTGCGCGCATCTCCAGGTCGTCCTCGAGGCCGGCGGTCAGCGGCCGGAATGCCAGCAGCGACTTCATCGCATAGGCGATCGATACCGGGTTGTCCGACTTCGTGGCGATGTCCATGAGGCCGGTGATCGCCTGCTCCATGTCGGCCGGCTCGGTCAGTTCAGAAGCAGCTACCTTTAGCTCACTGATCACGAAGTCGTCGCACTTGCCCTCTCTTACACGTTCGATCAGTATGTCCGTTTTTTTCTGGGGCTTCTTCCTCGAATAGAACCTCATACGGAATCCCGTACCGTCTCTGCCGTTTTACGCCGCCACCAACAACGTTATCAGGTATGGAGATATACCTGTGTTGATGCTACATGCTGGTTGCGTCAAATTAAGTCGGCCCTGACAATTTAATCGCTGACTAGCATAATTACGCGCATTATGATAATATATTTGCCGGTTGGAGAACAATCATGAGAATATTGGGCATCGATCCGGGAATCGCGCTGGTGGGGTTCGGCGTGGTGGACGTCGTGCGGGACGGCATGATCGCCGGGAACTACGGCCACATTTCGACGGAAAGCGGCACGCCCTTCCCCGATCGCCTAAAGATTTTATACGATGACACCACTACTGTAATCAAGGAGTATAAGCCCGACGTCGTCGCTATCGAGGAGCTGTTTTTCAACAAGAACGCAAAGACAGCCATCATGGCCAGCCACGCCCGGGGCGTGATCATTCTCTCGGCCGTGAACGCGGGCGTCGACGTGGCAGAGTATACTCCCCTGCAGGTCAAGCAAGCCGTGGTCGGCTACGGCCGGGCCAGCAAGCACCAGGTGCAGGAGATGGTGACCCGGCTGCTGCGGCTGAAAGAGATACCGAAGCCCGACGACACGGCCGACGCCCTCGCAGTGGCCATCTGCCACGCGAACTCCATGGAGATGGAGAAAAGAAAGAGATAGGGAAATTACGATGATATCGCACATAGACGGAAAGATCGAGTCCCGGACGACCGATGTCGTCGTCCTCGAGGCCGGCGGCATTGGCTACGAGATCCACGTCCCGACGTACATCGGCGACATGATGCCGGCGGACGGCGAGCGGTGCAAGCTGTTCGTCCACTCCAACTTCAGCGAGGACCACGGCACCTCGCTCTACGGGTTCATGACCCGCGAGGACCGGGACCTGTTCCGGCTGTTACTGACTGTATCCGGCATCGGCCCCAAGGTCGGGTTGAGTATCTTATCCAGCGTGACCGCCGAGGAGATTGCCGAGGCCATCATCCACGAAGACCTGAAGGCGCTGACGCATATCAACGGCGTCGGCAAAAAGACTGCCCAGCGCCTCGTGCTTGAGCTGAAAGACAAGGTCGCCGACATGCGCATCATGCTCCGCGTCAAGAAGCCCATGGCTGACACCGTCTCCGACGACGCCGTCGACGCGCTACAGGCCCTCGGCTACAGCCGCACCGCTGCCGTGGACGCCGTCGAGAAGGCCCGCGAGACCTTCGCGGCCCAGCCTAAAGTCGAAGAGCTGATCAAAGTCTCGTTAAGGTACCTATGACGATTAATCTCAGTGAACAGAAAAAAGACGAGCTAAAAGAAGAGCGAATCGTAACCCCCGAGCCCATCGAAGGCGAGGCCTCCGAGGAGCGGGTCTTCGAGGGCCTCCGCCCGAAGACGCTGGACGACTTCATCGGCCAGCGCAAGATCAAGGACAACTTACGCGTGTTCATCGACGCGGCCCGCATCCGCAAGGAGCCGCTGGACCACGTCCTCCTGTCCGGCCCGCCCGGCCTGGGCAAGACGACGCTGGCCCACATCATCGCCCGCGAGATGGGCGCCAACATCCGCATCACCTCCGGCCCCGCCATCGAGAGGCCGGGCGATCTCGCGGCCATCCTGACCAACCTCAAGGAAGGCGACGTTATCTTCATCGACGAGATTCACCGGCTGAGTCACGTGGTCGAGGAGATCCTGTACTCGGCGATGGAAGACTTCGAGATCGACATCATCATCGGCAAAGGGCCCAGCGCGCGGTCGATCAGGCTGGAGCTGCCGCGGTTCACCCTCATTGGCGCCACCACCCGGTCGGGCCTGCTGACCTCGCCGCTGCGTGACCGATTCGGCATTTCCATGCGGTTCGAGTTCTACGAGCCGGAAGAGCTGAAGACGATCATCGACAGGTCGTCGAAGATCCTGGGGATGGACCTGACGGATCACGCTGCGCTGGAGATCGCGAGCCGGTCGAGAGGTACGCCGCGTATCGCGAACCGGCTGTTGAGGCGTGTGAGAGACTTCTCGCATGTCGAGCACCAGGAGACGGTAGACAGGGATATCGCCCGAAAATCGCTGGATAAGCTGGATGTCGACGCGCTCGGGCTGGATAACATGGACCGCCGCATATTGAAGACGATCATCAAGGATTACAGTGGCGGGCCTGTCGGTGCGGAGACGCTGGCGGTCAGCGTCAGCGAAGAGACCGAGACCATCGAGGACGTTTACGAACCGTACCTGATCCAGATCGGATTCATTAACCGGACGCCTCGCGGCAGGGTGACGACGCCGGCGGCGAAAGAGCATATGCAGAAGATGGGATTGATCTGAGGGAATTGGATCGTCCTCAACTTCCCACACTTTTTTTAAAGATAAAACTACCCGGCGGGCGGCCGTTCGCGCGCGGGTGCGCTGACCTGGTCGGACTTGCATCGCCAGGCCCGGGGCTCGTTTATCTCATAAGTCCAGGCTTGTTTCACAACGGGCCGGTGAGCGTCGGCAGGAACCATCCGACGATGGCCGTCACGAACCAGATGATGACCGCGATGATCAGGGCCTTTAGCCAGCCTATCTTGTACAGCGACCGCAACGCGATCAGCCAGGCGATGCCGCCGATGATCGCGGCGATGATGCCATGGCCTATCAGGAAGTATACGATACCATATATGACCGTGCCAG
>MVRA01000096.1 GCA_002067315.1 Methanocella sp. PtaU1.Bin125
GGCAGTAGGACACAGATCCGCCAGGAGACGGCATGCGACACAGGCCTGCGTGCATGATTATACACCGCCGATTCGGCCGGGCAATGAGCATGTTTTTCACAGAAGAAGCGAAGAGAACTCTGTCTATTACCTTATCAGCCTTTATAAAAAGATAATGCAGCCTATGGTCGTCTTGATGATTACGACACAGGGCTGCTCTTTACCTGCTCCAGACGGGTGGCAAGTATGTTGATGAGCGCCAGGTTCTCCGGCTTCTCGTTGTTGGAGACCTCGACGATCTTGAGGATATAGAGTGAGATCTTGATGCCTTTCTCGGTCAGCTCATAGCCCTCGTCATTGCCGCAACGGCCCACGATGCCGGAGGTGATCAAGGTCTTCAGCACCCGGTTCAGGATCCCCGGGTTGAGCTTGGTCTCGAACATGATTTCCGTAAAGCGCTTCGGGCCTTTCCCGAGAGCTGCGAGGACTTCCATCGTCCCGGCGTATGAGATCGTCTTCAATATTTCCATAGGCATACCAGCTTTTTTATCGTTGATATCGTTATTATATGATTAATACACTGAGGGACCCGGCATGAGCAGCATTTGTTTGGGGGGGTATATAGCTTGCGACTTAGGGGCCAGGTCCCCAGTGCGTTAGTTTCTAATTAGGTATTAATAACTATATAAAGTGGTACAACATGCCTGTACTTACAAAATGTACAAAATTTTTTATCAATGGAGGAAAGGTTTGGTTTTACTCCCCTGTACGCTGGCAAACGTTCATATATATGCAGTGGCATGTTCCGTATTGTGACTCACATGGAAATGAGGGATCGTTTTTTACAGTACGGACATTGCTAAGATTCCGAACAAGAACGTAGACATTTTTGACACTACTCTCCGGGACGGGGAGCAGACGCCCGGCGTGTCTTTCACGCACGAGAAGAAAATCGAGATCGCACGGGCCCTCGATCGGCTCGGGGTGCGATACATCGAAGCCGGCTTTCCGATATCATCCGCAGGCGATAAAGCCTCTGTCAGAGACATCGCCCGGCTGAAGCTGGACTCGACCGTTTGCGGCCTGGCCCGGGTGATCAAAGCGGACATCGACGCCTGCTTCGACGCCGACGTGAAGATGGTGCATACCTTCGTGTCGACGTCGGACGTGCAACGGGAAAACACAATCAAGAAGTCGAGGGAAGAGGTGGTCGACCTTGCCGTCGAGGCGGTCGAGTACATCAAGGCCCACGGCTGCGAATGCCTGTTCTCGCCGATGGACGCCACCCGCACCGATGTCGACTACCTGGTTAAAATCTGTAAGGCGGTCGAGGACGCGGGCGCCGACGCGATCAACCTCCCCGATACGGTCGGGGTCGCGGCGCCGCCGGCCATGAAGTGGCTGGTGGGCGAGGTGGTGAAGAACGTGCGCGTGCCCATCGCCGTGCACTGCCACAACGACTTCGGCCTGGCGGTGGCCAACAGCCTGGCGGCCGTGGAAGCGGGGGCGCGGCAGGTGCAGGTCACCCTGAACAGCCTGGGCGAGCGGGCCGGCAACGCCGACATGGCGGAGACGGTGATGAGCCTGGAGGCGATCTACGGCATTTCTACCGGGATCAGGACGAAATACCTGGTCGAGACCGCCCGCCTCATCGAGCGCTTCTCCGGGATACAGGTGCCGCCGACCATGCCCGTGGTAGGCGCTAACGCGTTCTCCCACGAATCCGGGATCCACAGCCACGGCATCATCAAGGAGACGAAGACCTTCGAGCCGGGCATCATGACGCCCGAGATGGTCGGCCACATGCGGCGGCTGGTGCTGGGCAAGCACACGGGCAAGCACGCGGTGAAGAAGCTGCTCAACGACGCGGGGCTGAACCCGTCCGACGCGCAGCTGAACGACATCCTGGAGCGGGTGAAGGACCTGGGCGACAAGGGCCGGAAGGTCACCGACGTCGACCTGTACGCCATCGCCGAGGCGGTGATGGGCGACGTGGCCGCCGCCGAGAAGCGCATCGTCCTGGAGGAGCTATCGGTGATGTGCGGCAACCGCGTCACGCCGACGGCGACGGTGCGGGTGACCGTGGACGGTAAGGCGTATACCGGCTCCTGCATCGGCGTCGGCCCGGTGGATGCGGCCATGCGGGCAGTGGAAAGCCTGGTCGACGGCCACAGCCACAACATGAGGCTGCGCGACTTCCGCATGGAGGCTATCACCGGCGGCTCTGAAGCCATGGCCGAGGTCATGGTCGGCGTCGAGGACGATAAGGGCCGGATGGTAACGGCGCGCGCAGCGCGGGAGGATATTGTCCAGGCGTCCGTAGAGGCGCTGGTCAGTGCGATGAACCGCCTGTCGGCGATGCCGGAAGAGCCCCGGACATAGAAGGCAGAGGCCTGACAGCCCCGACCCGAAAGGCAGAGGACGGGGCTTTTTCTATTTTAATATTATTTTATTTTTATAAATCTTGCCCGCCGGGCAACCTTTTACTATTTAAACCGTTCTTAGTTTCAAGCAGGGTTATATTCATACGGGTGAAAGCCCCAATAAATATTTAATATAATCAATTATAGGGAGTAACAACGATGACACCTATGAAAAACCCTATTAACCCGATTATTGCACCTATCACCAAGCCATTCAGGATCAAGAACCCCTTTTTCAAGGAAAAAGGCAAGGACAGGAAGGGCATTGCCCTGCTGGTCGACGGCCCGAACATGCTGCGCAAGGAATTCCAGATCGACCTCGAGGTGGTCCGGGAAATCCTGAAACGCTACGGGGACATCAAGGTCGGCAAGGTCTTTCTGAACCAGTATGCGTCCGACAAGCTCGTGGAGGCCATCGAGAACCAGGGCTTCGAGCCGATCGTGGGCTCGGGCGACGTCGACGTGCGCCTCGC
>MVRA01000097.1 GCA_002067315.1 Methanocella sp. PtaU1.Bin125
CCCGCCGTTGTTCGCGGCCGCGTCGACCGACCAGGCGGTGCCGCCGTCGGTGGTGACCGCGACGCTCGTGGACGCGGTGTTATCGCCGACTGCCATTTCACCGAAGCTGACGGTCGCAGGGGTCACGTCGACGGTGATCACCGGTACGCCTACAGCGATGATGTTGGTCTTGAGCTCCTCATCGCTGTAGTCCGGGCCCGTCACCGTGAGCTTCACCGAATAGGTGCCCGCTGCAGCGTACGTATAGCTCGGGTTCGCATCGGTGCTGTCGATGGTGCCGTCATTGTTGAAGTCCCAAGCGTAGCTGTTGATCACGCCACTGGACGTGGACGTGAACGCGACGGTGAGCGGGGCTGCACCAGAGGCCGGCGTGTAGGTGAAGTCAGCGACCGGCGCGAGTTCCTTGACGTGGATATACGCGGTCTTGACCTCGTCATCGCTGCCCAGCGGGCCCGAGACAGTGAGCTTCACGGTCTTGTCGCCCGCGGTGGTGTACTCGTAGCTCGGGTTCTGGAGCGTGCTGTCCGTGGTGCCGTCGTTGTCAAAGTCCCATGCCCAGCTGGTGACCGAGCCGGTCGAGGCGTCGGTGAACGCCACGGTAAGCGGCCTGTCGCCGTCAAGCGGGGTACCGCTGAAGTCGGCGGTCGGCGCGGTGTACTTTGCTGTCAGGGCTGCTGTACAGATCTTGAACGACGCTCCGACAGCGGTGTACCCGAAGGTGTTCGACCCGGAGGTGAGCAGGTTCTTCACGTCGAAGGAATTGTACTTCCAGTACGAATTCGTTCCGAGTTGGATCTTTGTCGGTGTGCTGCCACTGAACGTGTAGGTTGCATCGGTGCTCGAGTGCGCGACCGACTTTACAGTTGCCTGCGTCCAGCCGCTTCCGAACGAGCTTGCGTCGAATGTGGTCGACCCGGTTGCCCCGGCAGGACCCATCCAGTCGTTGCCGTGGTTCACGATGTACTTCACCTGGTCGCTGTCGCCATCGTTGTAGGCGACTACGAGGGTAATAGCCTTGATCCTGCCGTCAAAGCCCGCCGATCCAGGCGGATTAGTGACCGCTTCTGCCTTGACATGGATGCTCGGACTCGTCGAGGTGATCAGGCTGGTTACGTCGTACCATGCCTCGTAGTCGGAGTAGACCTTCATCACATGGTCGTTGAGCGGGTAAGCGTGACCGTTAGTTTCCGACTGGAGATCGCAGGTCTCGACACCGAGCACTTCGCCTGCGTCGAGGTAGTCACCGTCGCCGTTTGCGTCGATCTCGGTCGTCAGCTTGACCATGTAGTTGCTTACTCCGGAGCCGGAGTAGTCGTTCACGAAGACGCGTGCCCACTGGATGTTGCCGACTGCTGTTGCCGGCAGGGTGAAGGTCTGGGTTGTCTCGGTTGCAGGCCATGGGCTGACTGAATTAAAATAGAGGTCACCGGAGACCGTTCCGCTCGCGATCGTCACGAGGGGGTCCCTCTCAAAGGCAACCGCAACGAAGTGCGTCTTGGTCGCCGTGCTGCTGCCGCCAGTATTAGATACGGTCAGCCGTACGTCGTAGGCACCCGGCGTGGTGAACGTATAGGACGGGCTCTGCGCAGTGGAGAACTCCACCCAGCCAGATCCTGCATTATATTCCCATTTCCACGAGTCGATCGTCCCGATGGTGACCGTGGACTGGTCCGTGAAGGTTACCGCGAGCGGGGCGACGCCTATTACCCAGCTGTTGGTAAGCGGCGATGCCGTGAACGCGGCCACCGGGGCCGGCTGTGCGATTGATCCGCTAAATGTTCCAGTGTTACCTGCCAGTACAGCTTCCGGGAAGACCAGAAGAACTACCAGGGCTAAGACGCCCATTATTTTCAGATTCTTTATTAAATTCATAGTCAATACCCCTCGCGGTTTGTGTCGCGATTGGCTACATATCATTTGCCGTTTTTTGCACAACGAGAGGGATCTCCTCGCGCTGCATGTTTCCGCATACCGTGCCATTTTTAAGGGGCGGCAGACGCCGCCCGTGATTGTGATACGATCGGGGTAATCGATTGGGATAGAAGTACATCTATTCCGATTTGATGATTGGTAACTGGTAATTATACAATAGTAAGTCGTCATATATTATCTTTGCTACTTTTTTAAAAAAAATTATTAAATAATAACATCAATTTCAAAAATTGACATAAAAAAAGGCAAATTTAATCAAATTGTTATGAAATAATAGATATATCAATTAGAATTTATTCCAAATATTCATACAATTTTTAATGTCTATCACCGTTTGTCATTTAATGTTCGTTGCAGGCCCGTCCACTGAAGCCCCCGTGACTGTCCCCTTATCGCGTCCACGGGGTTGAGGCGCGCCGCCCTGTACGCGGGGTATATGCCTGCGGCTAACGAGAATGACACAGCGATCAGCAGCCCGATCAGCAGCAGAGCCCGCGAAACGCTGGCGGTCCGGTCTCTGAAGACGCCCGAGGACTGCTCGCCCGGAGGGGAGACGATGTACGGCTTGTGGAAGGCGTTGATGGCGGTCGCGAAGGCCGGCCCTGGCTATCGATCGTAGAAACATCCCTCGACCCGGAGTTCACCTATGGACCGAACTGGACCGTACCCCCGGCGAGAATTGTGCCGTCGGGCTCGTAGATGATGGCGTACCTGCACTCCTCGCCGAATGACACCACGAATGGCAGGGAAGGTCCGTCCGGGCTCCAGGACAGGGCTTTGCCACCGGCCAGCTCCAGGCAGTTGTCGGCGTAGAGCATGAGCCAGTCGCCGGGACGGACGGTCCGGCCATCGCTGCCGGGTATTTGCAGGTATGCCTGCACGGCAGGAGAGGTACAGCGGGAGGCTGGCATGGCGGCCCGGGAGCCGAGGTTGATCGACGAGTCCCCGCACTCAAGCCGTATGATCAGATCTTCGAGAGTGACGGGGTCGCTGCCGGACATGTGGAAGAGCACCCCGTTATCGGCCGAAAAGCCATCCGGGTAATCCGGCGCGCCGTTGGCCGGCACCAGGTCCTCGACGGCCTGTACGACCGGCAGGGCCTCGAATGATACATCGTGCGTGCCAGCCACAGCCCTTTCTACCGGGGCCCCGGACTGGAGCAGCGTAAAGGCGCCTGCCATCCCGATGAGCACGACGGCCACGAGCAGGAGCATGATGACCCATAGTGGCAGTGACCGGTCGCCGACGATACGTACCTGGCTCCTGACAGCAGCGGGCAAGCCCCTCGTGCCGTAGTAGACGCCGGCGAGCGAGGCCCCTGACAGGAGCAACAGAAGGGACAGGATCAGCGGCCAGGAGGCCGGCGAGATCCGCGAAGTAGTCTTGTCGGTGTCGCCGCCCGAGATCATTTCTGCGGTCGTATTACCTGCCGGGGCCGGTGAGGGTGTCGCCGTCAACAGAGGCCCTGCCGGTGTGCCGGAAGTAGAATTATTCTGCGCCGACGTGGTCAGGTTCGTCGCATTCGCGGTCGTGATGCCTGCCGGTGTGTACTCGACGACCAGGAACTGCTGGGCAGCGGCCATGCACGGGGTCGAGTCCTCGGTGCTCTGGATCCTGGCCACGTTATCCCCGGCCCGCAGGTACGGCCGCACTTCCCGGCTGTCCACGGCCACCTGGGTGCCCGAGGAGACCCCGTAGTCCCACACGTTCGTACCAAGATGGTGGCCATTGAAGTACAGGTTTCCCTCTCCGTTGCCGGAGGGGACGAAGGTGATCAGGCGGGCCTGTGATACGTTGGCCACATCGATCTGCAGGCCGGTGAAGGGCACGTATGCGCTCGCGGTCTCCGTGCTCGTCCCGTAGCCGGCCGGGTCCGCACCCAGCAGGTCAAACTCCTCGTTGAGGAAGATTTGCTTGCGTGTCGCTGCAGCGTCCTCGTAGACCACGGCGAGGGTAAACCCGTAGGGCGAAATCTTCGCATTCGCATCTTCCCGGGTAAAGAGGGCAGTGTTCGGGGCGCCTTTCCTGTAGAGCGAGGTCACATCGTAGACGAGCAGCCCGTATACGTGATCGTAGTATGCGCCGAAGTTGCTCGCGTCGCTATACCACTGGCTGCGGGCGACCATCTGGCCGTTGAAGCTGATGCTTACATGATCCGGGGCCTGGTTCGAGTTGTCCCATGTATATGGCACGTATAGCAGGGCTGCCCGTACTGTCGCGTTCGCGGATAGAGGGAAATCGCCGGCCGGCCAGCTTACCGTGTAGCTGTTCCAGCCGGAGGCGCCGAAGCTGCCGGAACGGTAGGCGCTATCGCCCGCGGAGTAGAGTAGCCCGCCGTGCAAATCGTAGACTCTGACCGTACCGACGTCGCTTCCGCCGGAGCTGTAGCGCTTTCCTGCGTAGCCATTATTTACCACGGCCTTCGCTGAGCTCGCTTTCACATTGTTGCTCTCGTTGGTCTCCGCGACCAGGTTGTCCGGGTCGATCGTGGCCGTATACGTCACTGCTGCGCTGCCCTGCTGCCGGATGGTCGGATCGAGGACTGATACCGTGGTCATCTCCCCGCCGGCCAGCGCAGGCAACGCTACCCTCGCCACGAAACCGTCGCCGGACCGCACCTCGACCTCTGTCGGGAGCGAGGACGACGAACCGATGTTGCGGATGTTGTAGACATATACCCGGTTCGACATCCTGGCGAATGCGACCTGCCCGACCGTGTTCACCGCGCCGGATATGTTGAGGTCGCAGACAGGCGTTTCAGTGACGGTGATATACCCTGACTTCGTCGTGGAGTTGCTGCCGGCGGCGCCGGCCACCGTCAGCCTGACTGTATAGACCCCTGAGGAATTGTACGTATAGGAGGGATGCTGATCCGTGCTGTCGATGACCCCGTCACCGTCGAAGTCCCACTGCCAGGCCGTGGCGCCGGTCGACTGATCCGTGAAATGGACTGCCAGCGGTATGGAGCCAGTCGTCCGGTTCGCGGCAAAGCCGGCGACGGGAGCGGAACTATTGGCGAGTATGATACCTGACACGGAGAGGCTGCCAGGACTGCCAGGGCTCGTCACCCGGATATATCCGGGCACAGAGTGAGAGTTCGTGCCACCCGGGCCACTCACAGTCAATGTCACCGGATATATGCCCGGCGTACTGTACGTATAAGAGGGGCTCGATGCCGTGCTGTCGATGACCCCGTCGCCGTCGAAGTCCCACTGCCAGGCCGTGGCGCCGGTCGAGGCATCGCTGAAGGCGACGGTCAGCGGGGCCGTTCCCGAGGTCGGGGAGCCGCTGAAGGCAGCCACAGGCGTTGACACACCCGGGATCCTTGCTTTAAGCAAGGCGAGCGGCATCTTGAAGAAGCCCGCAGTACCGGTACCCGGGAGATAACGGGCGTAGCCGAGTGTCACGTAGCTGGCGGCTGATATGCTGGAGATCACGTCCCACGACCTGACTCCCGAGTAGGCACCCTGCACGTCCGGCGTCCTGTCCAGGTTCACATTGGTGAAACCCCCTGCCTTTGTCGAAGCCACAAAATTGTTTTTTGCCGTCGGGAACCCATAATAGCCGTTATTGCTCGCCATATAGATCGAGGTGAGTGTGGCAGAAGTCACTCCGGACAGCCCGCTGGTAGCGAACGTGGTAGTGCCCATTGCCACCTCATCAAAATTATCCTCCGTATAGTAGGAGCAGACATCGTGGCCCTGGTTCACCCAGTACCTGACCTGATCCGCGTCGCCGTCGTTATAGGCGACTACCAGCGCGACCTCCTTGATGCGGCCGTCGAAACTAGAGCCGACCGCTGAGGCTGAAGCCGCCACACGGACGTTCCTCGAGGAGATGAGCGAAGCCACGTCGTACCACATGAAATAGTCGCTCGTCACCCTGTTACAGTGATCATTCACCAGTTTATACGGCTCCGCGGCGCCGTGGCCGGGGAAAGCTCTGTTGTCATTACCGCCATTGACCACATACACGAAAGGGACGTTCAAGTCCTCAGTCCACGACTGTTCGTAGCCCGCAACGCCGTCCCCATCCCACTGCGTCGTGATCGTACCATGCCGCTGATCCTGCATATGCCCGTTATACGTAGACACATACAGCCGTGCCCACACAATCCGGCCAGGCACAGCCACCGCATCCGCAGGCAACATGAAATCCTTCGTCACGCTCGTCGCAAACACCGGAGGCGTAGCATCGAACCAGAGGTCGCCGGACACCGTGCCCGACTGCACCGTGGCGAGAGGCTGCCCGCCTACGTAGCTATCCGCGAACGCCACGGCAGGAAGAAGCGCAAACGTAAGCAACAGTACAATAATGAAAGCCCGTGTCGATATGTTCGCCTGCTTGCCAATCCAGGCCATCGCCGAGGATACTACCGTCAAAGGCATCCAATCGCCAGTTACAATATTGTAAAGTTGACTATATAATATTTGTTAAAATTTTCTTGATTGTTATGAAAATTAACATAAAATTAAAAAATTTTTACTTATTTAGTATTATTTTTAATGATAATAATTTTCATTATCGAATTAAAAACCCGGAAGACGGATCATATCAATCCCCGGATGGCATCCACCGGGCTCAGTCGCGCCGCCTTGATCGCCGGATAGATTCCTGCGAGTAACGAGAAGAACACGGCGATTCCCAGCCCGGCAACGAGCATCTCAGGGGTCACGTGCGCAATCTCGCTTCCGAACAGGTCCGAGAAGTCCGCGCCGAGCTGCGCGATCACGAAGGGCCTCCCGGCCAGGTTGACGAACAGCGAGAACAGGACGCCTATCGCGTCCCCCGCGATCCCGCCCAGCACGCCGATCAGGAGACATTCCAGCAGGACCAGGCGGACGACATCGCCCTCCGACGCCCCGACGGCCATAGTGATGCCGATCTCCCGTGTCCGCTCGTAGACAGACGTGATCATCGTCGTCATGATCATCAGGCACCCGACGATGAGCGCGAAAGCCGCGAACAGGGTGAAGATCATGACCAGCATATCCATGAACCGGTTCACCGCCTCGATCTGCTCGAAGGCGCCCGTGGCGGTCAGCCCCCGTGCCCGGACCTCTTCAACGAATGCAAACACGTTGCCCGGGTCGTCGATGCGGACGAAGATGCTGGTATACGGGGTGTCGCTCCCGCGGATCAGCCGCTCCGTGTCCAGGTCGATCAGGACGAACTCGTCGAACTCGTTGTCGCTCTGGCCCATCAGCCCGGCGGCGGTCAGGTTGACCGACGTGTCGTACGGGATGCCGGTCTCGTTATAGTCCCGGAACTGCGCCAGGAATGTGTCGCCGACCCGGATCCCGTCCGACCGCTGCAGCCGCTCCCGGACGTTGTAGCCGAAGACGGCGGCCGTCGAGTTCGTCTCCAGGCCCTCGCCCCGGAGTAATACCGGTTTGATCACGGCGTCCAGGTCTCCCTGGCGGACGGCCACGATGGACAGGTATGTCTGGCGCCTGGTGGCCGCGACGTCCCGTATGGCCGGCATGATGGCGACCACATGCGGCATCCCCCGGATCGTCTCCGCCCGGGCGTCGGTGAGGAGCTGCGTCGTCCCGTTCTGCGACGAAGGCGCCACTTCGACCAGGGACAGGTCGGACTGCTCCCGGATGGTCTCGACCGCCTGGTCCCGGATGCCCTGGCCGATGGCCAGGATGCCGATGACCGCGGCCACCCCCACCGCGATTCCGAGAACGGTGAGCGTGACCCTCAGGCGCTTGGCCGTGAGCTGTCGTGCCGCCAGGCGCAGGAAGTCGAAAGGCTTTCCGATCATCCGGTCCCGCCCCCGTCTTTCAACGTTATCGAGAGAACCGCATTGGTAAGCTGGAAGTAATCGCCCATGTCCCGCACGTCGACGTGATTGTCACGCGAACGGATGTAAGGCGTAATGTCCCGGCTGTCCAGGCCGACCTGTGAGGCGTAGTCCCAGTAGAAGAAGTTGGTCCACGTCTTGCCCCGGAACTTCGGGAACAATATAGACAGCAGCGACCGCATCAGCTCGGGCACGTCGCTGTCCGGGATGTAGTTCACCAGCAGCCGGTTCATCGCGGGCAGGTTATAGCGCGAGTAGCCGCCCGATGGTGCGACCAGGTCAAGGTGCGCCTCTGACACCAGGTCCCGCGGGACGTCGCCGTCGAAGGCCAGCCGGCTCGTGGCCATTTCCGCAGATATCCCGTAGGCGTTATAGACCATGTCCGCCCCCTCCTTCACCCACAGCATCCGCCGGGGCTCGCCGGGATCCTCGTAGACGACGAGCAGCCCCATGCCGTACAGCGAGACAAGACTGCCTGGCGGGCCGGCCTGGGTGACAGTGAAGGTAAAATTGTTTGACCCGGGCCCTATGCCGGGCACCTCGTAGGTGTCCATCCCGGTGAAGAAGTCATAGGAGCTTACGAAGCCTTTACTGTCCACGTAACGGTCCTTCAGTTCCAATGTCTGTTCCCGGTCGCCGGTCATGTTGACGATCAACGTCGGGTAGATGGCGGTCTGGTTCAGCATGCTCCAGGACCAGTACACGTACAGGCGCTGGTACCGGACGGTCGCGTTTTCCGGCACGGTCACGTTGACCCACGTCACGGTGACGTTGCCCCGGACGACCGAGCCGTTGTACGTGCTGTTGCCGGTGTCGAAGGCGAACGAGCCGCGGAAGTCGTCGTAGAAGACGGTGGATAGGGGCTTGTCGCCGGCGTACGAGGCCGAGGCGATGCCCGGGACCGCCAGGAGGTACGCGGCGAAGACAGCCACGGCCAGGAGCCTACCTGAAATCATAGTCCGCCTCTGCCATGTTGTTGGACTCGCTGGCCTCCCGGACCGTCCCGCCTGCATCGGCGACGGCCCGGACGTGGTGCTTTCCGGGCGCGACGTACAGCGGAATTTCCAGCCGGGTCACGTTACCGGCCTCCATGCTATCGATCCCCTGCACGACGGTCCGCTGGCCGTCGACGAAGACCGCCAGGTCGAAGGCGGGTGCGTCGCTGCCACCCTCGTTCGTGATAGTGACCGGCAGCAGGCTGGCCCCGGTATCCGCCCGGGCCGTCGCCATGGAAGCGGCCGGCAGAGAAGCCGGCGCAAGCGCGAGGGCTGTGGCAAGCAGGACTGCCAGGGCATGGCGTTTCCCCGGCGGCCGCCGGACGACGAGGCCAGCGGCGATCGCCACGCCGGCGACGGCCGCTAGAAGCGCGTACGGCGTGCCGGACTGCGGGGAAGGCGACGACGCGGGGCCCACAGGTGCGCCCATCGTCAGCACCAGGTCGGGGAGCCCGCCGACGGTCACGGTTTTCGTCGCCATGTCGTTGGCGGCATCGATGTCGCCCCCGAGGTGGGCTGCGACCTCCACGACGTGAGAGCCCGCGGTCGCCGCCCACGGCGCCGATACCCGCTGCACGCCGCTGGCTTCGACCGCCACCTGCTGCGTCGCGATGGTCCGGCCGTCGACGCCGAACGTGACCTGTGCCGGCGACTTCACGGCCGGCCCGAAGTTCAGGAGCGTCGCCGAGATCGTGCCGTTCGTCCCTACGTAGGCATCGCTTATGGTGACGTCCCTGACGGCCAGGTCGTGCCCGGCGGCGGCACCGCCTGAGCTTTCGACGGCGAGAATGGCCAGGACGGGGTGGATGTAGTCCTCGCCCTCTGGCCGGTCGCCGGTCGTCAGGATGTCTCCGTCGCCATCGAGGTCCTTCCCCCTCAGGAAGGTCAGGACGTTGTCGCTTCCGGCGAGGGAGGTCACGTCGAATGTCTCCATATCGACGTATCGAGAATCGATCCCCGTGGCACCTGCGGCATTGAAGGAACGCTCATCGCCGATGTCGTCTGCAGCCGAGCCGCCCAGGGCACGGCCGTTCAAGAGCAGGTAGTCGGGCTGCCCCCGCGCCGTCGCGATCTCGACTGTCGTGAGGCTGGCGCGACCCCCGGCCGGCAGCGGGCCGAAGCTCAAGGACGTCTCGTCCAGGACAGTCGGATTCGCCCCCTCCGTCCACCCGTAGCCGTGCAGGTTGACGTTGCCTTCGGCGACACGATAAGTAGTCAGGGGCCCGCCAGGCTCCTTCACGGCCGCGACTACGACGATCCCGTAGACGCGGCCGTCGATCCTGCTCTCCGGGTCACGCCAGCTGGTGTTGATCGAGACCGTGTTCTCCCCCTTTCTCAGCAGGCTAGTCGCATCGTACGCCAGCCAGTAGACGCCGTAGCCGGCGACGTAGACGTCCTCCTGCGTGTCCTCCCTGCCGAGAAGCGGGGTCCGGTCGGGCGTCTCGTCGTTCACCTGCAGCTGCGCCCAGCCCTGGTAGTCCGGCGCGCTGCCCCAGACGCCGACGTACGCCCTGGCCCAGGCAACGTCGCCGGGCAGCGTGAAATGGCAGGTCAACGGAGGATTTGCCAGCCCGAGCGTCTCGAACGTAAGCACCCGCCCCTGCACCTGGCCCTGTGCAGCCAGTGCCAGGGGGAAACCATCGAAGTTGTATTTCGCCTCTGCCGCCGGTGCCACAGCCGCCACGGCCAGCAGGCCGGCGAGGGCAATGCACAGTGAAAGCCGGGCCTGTCCGCGGGTGAAAGCGATCATCTATGTTACGATCGTTTACGTTGTATTTAATAGTTGTTACTTAATAAATAATCGTCTGCCGTTCGTGTCTTTTATTGTTAAAATCGTAACACGACAATCGCTATTTATTTTTATTAGTAATACCTATCCCCTACTGATGAGAAACGAGAAGTTCCTGTGCCTGGCGCTCGCCATCCTCGCGATCACGGCCGCCATGGCCGGCTGTCTCCAGGCTTCGCCCGCGACGCCGGGCCCTTCTGCGGCCCCGGGCGCCGGCATCACCTTTGCCGACGGTAACAGCAACGTGATCACCATCCCGAAGACGGCCGACCGGATCATCTCGACCAACTCCGACTGCACCGAGATGCTGATCGCCATCGGGGCCGCCGACAAGATCGTCGGCGTATCGGAGACCGTCATGGACACGCCGGCCCTGATGGCGCTGCTCCCGCCGGACGTGAAGAGCATCGGGAGCTGGTCGTCGCCCAGCCTGGAGACGATTCTGTCGCTGAGGCCCGACGTGGTGATCTGCTACACCTACTCCACTTTCCCGAGCAACCTGGACATGCTCGTCGCCTACAACATCACGATCGTCGCCCTCGACTGCTACAAGCTGGGCGCCCTCGAGTCTGACGCCCGGACGCTCGGCGTGATCACCGGGAACAAGCAGCAGGCAGACGAATATGCGAGCTTCTTCGACAGGTATCTCAAGCTTGTCCAGGGGCGGACCAGGGACCTGGACCTGGCGAAGATGCCCACGGTCTACTGGGAGGGGTATTCGGATTACTCGACCGTCAGCGGGACCAGCGGAGGCAACATCATGATCGGCACGGCCGGCGGCAACAACGTGGCGGGCAACTATTCCACGTCGTACCCCCAGGTCAGCGCCGAATGGGTGGTTTACCAGGACCCGGCTTACATCTTCAAGTCCATCGCGGCCGCGAACGTCACCTCGATCGACGATTTCAGGAGACTGCAGGCGGACGTGGCCGGCCGCCCCGGCTTCAGGCTCGTCGAGGCGGTGAAGTCTGACAATGTGTACGTCATGTCCGGCGCGTTCGCCTCTGGCGCACGCAGCATGATAGGGCTCCTGTACGTGGCAAAAATACTGCACCCGGACCTGTTCGCAGACGTCGATCCGCAGCAGGTGCTGGCCGAGTACGCGCAAAAGTTCCTGCCCGGGGCGGACCGGGTCCTCTACATTTACCCGGACATCGGCTGAGGCCCGGCCTTCCCCTGCCGGTCACGTCCCCCGGATAGCGTCAACCGGGTTGAGCCGCGTAGCCTTGACGGCCGGGTAGATCCCCGCGCCCAGCGAAAACACGACCGCGATGGCCAGTCCGATGAGCATCAGTCCGGGGGATACGACGGCTATCTGCTCCCCGAAGATGCCGGCAAACTGGTCGCCCAGGCTGGCCACGACGTATGGCTTCCCGAACGTGTTGACCACCGTCGCGAAGCCCAGCCCGAACAGGTCACCCAGAATCCCGCCCATGACGCCGATCAGCAGGCACTCGTACATGACCAGCCGCACCACGTCGCCTTCGGAAGCCCCGATAGCCATGGTGATGCCGATCTCCCGGGTCCGCTCGAAGACCGAGGTAATCATCGTGGTCATGATCATCAAGCCGCCCACCAGGAGCGCAAATACCGCGAACAGCGTGAAGATCATGACGACCATGTCCATGAAGTTATTCACCGCCTTGATCTGCTCGAATGCGCCCGTCGCCGTGAGGCCCAGCGACTTTACCTGTTCCGCCACCCCGAACACGTTGTCTGCCGAGTCGACCCGGACGAACACGCTGCTGTAGCCGGCCTCGTCGTCCCGGAAGGTCATGGCCGTCGCCAGGTCCATGATCAGCAGGCGGTCGAACTGGTCGTTCCTCACCGTCAGCGAGCCGGTGGCATTGAGCCTGTGGCCGGTGTCTACCGGGTAGCCGGACTCGTTGTAGTCTCGCACGACGATGTCGAAGCCCTCCCCGATGCGGATGCCCTCCACCCGCTGGAGCGTGTCGCGCAGGTCATGGCCGAAGACGACTTCGTTCGTGCCGGGCGACATGCCCTCGCCGTGAAGATACTGCGGCTTGAGCACCTGCTCGAAGTCGGGCCCGTTCATCGCCACCACGTCGAGGTAGGTCTGCTTTTTCGTGGCATAGTTATCCCGGATGGCGGGAGCGGCGGCCAGGACGTGGTCCATGGACCTGATGTCGTCGACCCGGGCGTCGGTGATCAGCTGCGTGATGCCATCCTGCGTGTCGGGGTGCACCTCGACAAGCGACAGGTCCGACTGGGCCTCGATGGCCTGGATGGCCTGCTCCCGGATGCCATCGCCGATCGCCACGATACCGATCACGGCGGCGACGCCGATGGCGATCCCCAGCACCGTCAGGAGCACGCGCAGCCGTTTCGTGAAGAGCTGCCGGGCCGAGAGCCCCAGGTAGTCGACGTACCGCCCTACGATCACTTCATCACCCTCGCGTCCGCGCAGGCGGCCGTCTCCAGGCCGGTGCTCAGCACCCGGCCGTCCCGCAGCTCGATAGTCCGGTCGCAGTAGGCGGCGAGCTCCTTCTCGTGGGTCACTACCATGAAGGTCACGTCCCGCGCCCTGTTGACCTGGCGCATGAGGGCGTAGATCTCCCCGCTCGTCTTCGAGTCCAGGTTGCCCGTGGGCTCGTCGGCCAGCACCAGGGACGGATCGCCGACCAGCGCCCTGGCGATCGCTACCCGCTGCTGCTCGCCGCCGCTGAGCTGCTGAGGGAAATGCTTCGCCCGGTCGCCGAGGCCGACCAGCTCCAGCATGCCCATGGCCCGCTTTTCCCGGACGGCCTTAGAATGATAGTTGAACAACAACGGATAGGCGACGTTTTCCAGCGCGCTGAGCGATACGATCAGGTTGTACTGCTGGAACACGAAGCCGACGACGTTCCTGCGCAGCGCGATGAGCGCCTTCCGGTCCCGGTAGTCGACCACCGTCCTGCCGATGGATACCGTGCCCGATGTAGGGCTGTCCAGCCCGCCGAGGATACTGAGCAGCGTGCTCTTGCCACTGCCGCTTCTGCCGATGAGCGCGACGAATTCCCCGCGCCTCACCTCGAAGGAAACGTCCTGCAGCGCTTTGACACCGTTTCTATATTCTTTGCTTAACCCGGTCACCTTGATGCTTTCTGTCATATGTATCACGACTTCATCGTTATCGAGAGCACCGCGTTCGACAGCTGGAAGTAGTCGCCCGAGTCCCTCACCTCCGCCCGGTTGCCTGTCGACCGCAGGAACGGTGTGATGTCCCGCCGGTCGACGCCGACCTGGGAATTCTGGTCGAAGTCGAACGCATCCGTCCACGCCTTTCCCCTGTAGTTGGGGAACAGTATCGACAGGATCGACCGGAGCAGCGCGGGCATCTGCTCGTCGGGTATCTGGTTGACCAGCAGCGAGTTCCTGCCCTGCACGTTGTTCGTCGAGTAGCCGCCGGACGGGGCGACCAGGTACAGCTCGGTCCGGGCCACGTCCCGTACGGGCACATCGCCCGGGAACTCGATCGCGGCCGTGGCCATCGCGGGCGAGATCCCGTAGCTGCTGTACAGCAGGTCGCAGCCCTCGCTGACCCATAGCATACGCCGTGGCTCCGACGGGCTCTCGTACACCAGGAGCAGCCCCATGCCGTAGACCGCCACAGTGCTGTCCTCCGGGCCGTCCTGGTCGAGGCGGACCGTGAAGCTGCGGGCACCGGGCCCCAGGCCGGTGACATTATATGCATCCGTGCCCACGTAATAGTCGTAGGCGCTAGCGAAGCCCTTGTTATCCATGAACCGCTGCGCCGGGCCCAGTCCGATGCCCGCCGAACCAGGCGGCGACAGCGTCAGGTTCGGGTACATCCCCTTGCCGTTCTGGTTGCTCCACGTCCAGTAGACGTACAGCCGGCTGACCCGCAGGACGGCGTCCTGCGGCAGCGGGACGTCGAAGGTCACGTTGAGGCTGCTGCCCGGGCTCATCGAGCCGGTGTACACGCTGTCGCCCATTGAAAATAAGAAATCGCCATTGATCTCTCCCCGATATATAGAGGCCAGTGGCCGGTCTCCCGAGTATGTAGCGCCTGCCGGCGCCGCCAGCGCCGTCAGGCCGGCGATGAGCGCGAAGAGAATAGCGAGCCTAGGTGAATTCATAGGTTGACTCCGCGACATTGTCGGCCCGGTTCGCATCCCGGATCCTGGCCGCCTCGTCGACGACCGCCTTCATCCGGTGCGATCCGGGCGAGGCATAGACTGGCAGGTCGATTTTCGTCTCGCTGCCGGCCCGGACGCCGTCGCCGAAAGACTTGATCGTCAGCTTCTCGCCGTCCAGGTAGACGGTGAGGTTGAAGCCGGGGGCGTCGCTCCCGCCGACATTCTTGATCGTCACTGGCAGGAGGAAGAGCGCGGTGCTTTCTTTGGCCCGGACGACCGGCGTGATGGAAGACGCTATGACGAGCGCCATGGCCAGCACCGCCCCGAGCAGGACGATGGTCGCAAGGGCCTTCCGCCGTCCCGGCGGGCGCCGCGCGATCAGCCACGCGGCAAGGCCGACGGACAGCGCCGTTATGGCTGCCAGGAGCGGGCTCCCCGTGGTCTCCGACGTCGTGACGCCCGGCCTGTACGGCTGCCCCAGCGACAACACGAGATCGGGCAGCGATCCGACCGTGATCGTTGCCGAAGCCGCGTCGTTCGAGGTGTCGAAGTCGCCGGCTACGCTCGCCCGGACGGTGACTTCGTGGCTGCCCGCCGTCGCCTTCCAGGTCCCGGACACCTGCTGTACGCCGCTTCGGTCCACCGCGACCTGCCGGGTGTCTATCGCCTGGCCGTCGACGCTGAAAATGATACTGGCGTCCCCGGACGCGGCCGCCCCCAGGTTGCGCAGCGTGAAGACGATGCTCGCGTCCTCCCCGGCATAGGCGTTGTCGACGCGCAGACCCTCTATCGCCAGGTCGGGCGCTGTGGACGATGCGCCGGCCTTCTGGACCTTGAGCATGGCGAACACCGGATGCACGTAGTCTTCGCCTTCGGGGAGGTCGTTCACCTTGTCGATGCTCCCGTCTCCGTTCAGGTCCCTGCCCCGCTGGAACGTCACCGTGTTGGAAGAGGCCAGCAGGCCTTTGACATCGAAGACCTCGGCGTCGACGTATGCTGCCGGAGTGCCGCTCTGTCCATAGAAGATACCCTGGTCATACGAGACCGCGTTCGCGAGGTCCAGCGCCCCGGGGAGGTAATTGCCGCCTGTCGGCGACCCGACGATGTCCTTCCCGTTGAACAATAGAAAATCCGGCTCCAGCTTCGTCCCGCAGAGCTCCACGATCGTGAGATTCGCCGCGGTCGCCTCCGACGTATCGACGCCGCTGAAGACGACCGACGTCTGGTCCAGGATCGTCGGGTTGTCGCCCGCCCATCCCGCGCTGTGGAGGTTCGCGTTCCCGTCGGCAATCCAGTAGCTGGTCAGGGGTGCGTGCGAATCCCGGACTGCTGCGACGACCCAGATCATGTAGACACGGCCGTCCAGCTTGTTGCCAGGCTCCGCATAGCTGGTGTTCATAGTGATTGAGTTTGCCCCCTTCTTGAGCATGCTCGTCCCCTCGTAGGTGATCCAGTATACCCCATAGCCACTACAATAGACGTTGTCGTTCCTGTCATCCTTGCCATAGAGCATCGTCTTCTCGAGGGCATGCCCGTTCACGGAGGCCTGGCCCCAGCCGGTATACTTATTTGTCCCGCCCCAGACCCCTACGTAAATCTTCGCCCATTCCGGGTCTGCGGGCAGGCTGAAGTTGCATGTCACCGGCGGGTTCCTGAGGCCGTAGGTGCCGAACGTCAGCACATCCCCCTGCATCTGGCCCTGGGCCACGACGCTGAATGGCATCCCGTCGAAGCTATACTCTGCGACCGCCTCCGGGACAGCGAGGATGGCAAGGACAACGCAAAAAGCGGCGACCAGAGCAGCCACGGCTGTAACGCACCTTGCGCTCAATCTGCCTGTATAGTATTTGCGAACAACCACATATACTACAATCGTTCAGGCGATATTTAAAATTTATTACGAAAATGAAATTTTTTATTATAAATTCTTATGATTTCAAAAATCAATGTAAAATATAACAAAAATCTATTTTTATCATTTTACAATAGACAAAACCCGGAGGAACGGAGGAGACTGGACAGGAATAATAATACATGCTGATACGTTAAACACGATAAGATCGGTTATCGTATTGATCGATATTGCATTGACAAAGTCACTTAGTATTGGAGTGTACTTATTAATTAGTGTGATTATTATTAATATTTGTAGCATCTTTATCATTAACTATTTCAATTAGTATTACTAAACGGGCTCATATCATGAACAGCAATATCCAGCCCATCATATTTATTTTAGCGACGACCGGACGGAAAGGGACCGGTGCCCGGCCATGATCCTGAGGTAAACCGATGCGCACAGAATTCATGACGAATGCCCCACCCGCGGGTGATGCCGAAGACCCGTTCCACGCCTATTATTCGGGCGGCATCAGGAAGATCGGGCTGATCGGCGTCCTGGCCGCGCTGTTGCTGATGGCGGTAGTCTATGCCGGCAGTGTCGGCGCAGCCGGCCTCTCGCTGACGGACGTGTTCCTGGCCGTAGCCCACGCGGCCCTGCCTTCGATCTTCGGGGCGCCCGGGAACGAGATGGCGGGGGCCATCGTCGTCGACATCCGCATGCCGCGCATCCTGCTGGCCGGCTTCGCCGGGGCCAGCCTCGCGGTGGCCGGCGCCGTGATGCAGGGGGTGCTGCGCAACCCGCTGGTCAGCCCCTTCACGCTCGGCCTGTCGTCGGCGGCGTCCTTCGGCGCGGCGCTGGCCATCGTCGCCGGGCCCGGCATCATGGGCGCCCTGTTCGTCGGGAACCAGAACGCGCTCATCGTGGCTATGGCGTTTGCGTTCGGGATCGCAAGCATGCTCCTGATCTACGCGGTCACGCGGATGAGCGACGACCAGTCCACGATCATCCTGGCCGGCGTGGTCCTCGGCTATATGTTCTCGGCGGGCGTGCTGGTCCTGAAGTACCTGACGAACAATGAGAAGCTAAGGGATATCACGCTATGGCTCATGGGAGGCATGTGGGGGGCGAACTGGGGTAGCGCGGTGCTCGTGGCGATCGTCACCGTACTGGTGCTACTGCTGCTGACCCTGAAGGCCTGGGATCTGAACGCGCTGTCCGCCGGCGACGAGGTGGCCAGGAACCTGGGGGTGGATATCGGCCGCACCAGGATGTACTGCCTGCTCCTCGCCACGCTCATGGCATCGAGCTGCATGGCGTTCACGGGCGTCATCGGGTTCGTAGGCCTCATGTCTCCTCATATATGCCGTATAATCATCGGCAACGATCACAGGTACCTGATCCCGTGTTCCGCCCTCATGGGCGCGCTGATCCTGCTGCTCTCCGACACCTTCGCCCGGACGATCATGATACCGCAGGACCTGCCGGTGGGCATCGTCATGTACGTGATCGGGGGCGCCTTTTTCCTGTTCCTGATCCGGAGGGGCAAGAGGAGCACGCTATACTGAGGAGGATGCATCGTGGAAATGGAAATGGAAGACGTCTGCGTGGACTACGACCGGCACAGGGCTGTCGACAGGGTTTCGTTCGCCGTCGGGCCCGGCGAGATCGTAGCCCTCGTGGGACCGAACGGCTCGGGCAAGAGCACACTGATCAAGGCCATAGCGGGCATCGTCCGCCCCTCCTCGGGCCGCATCAGCCTGGACGGCCGCGACGTGCGGGACATGCGCCTGACGGAGCTGGCCCGGCTGATCGGCTATGTCCCGCAGAGCGTCCCGATGACCTACCACGCGACCGTCGTCGACGCCGTGCTGCTGGGGAGAAAGCCGTATATCAGGTGGGGCGTTTCCCGGGGGGACATCGCGATCGTGAGGAGGGCCATGGCAGCGATGGGCATCGAAAGCCTGTCGGGAAAGCTGATGGGCCAGCTCAGCGGGGGCGAGCGGCAGAAAGTGATCATCGCGCGGGCGCTGGCACAGGAGCCGGCGCTGTTTTTGTTCGACGAGCCCACCAACAACCTGGACCTGAAGCACCAGGTCGAGGTGCTGGAGATGGCGCGGAGGCTGGCTGACGAAAAGGGAATTCCGGCGCTGATGGCCCTCCATGACCTGAACCTCGCATTCACGTACTCCGATCGCGTGGTCATGCTCGCGAAGGGGCGCGTCCGCGCCAGCGGCGCCCCGAGCGACGTCCTGACGGCCTGCAACATCCGGGAGATATATGGCGTTGACGTGACTGTGCACGACTGGGGGCAGGGCCGGTTCATCGTGCCGGCCCGGGCGCCGGCAATCGCGGCAGGCCGGGGAGGGCCGTGAGATGAAGATCACGGCGATACTCTGGCACTCCTACGTGCCCGTGTTCCTCAAGGTAAAGGAAAGTCTCGGGTTCGATCTCGCCGTCTACGCGGCCCGGCGGCTGGAGGAGGATCCCGACAGCCTGGCGCGGGCGGAACGGGACCTCGACGACTGCGACCTGGTCCTGCTGTACCGCACCAGGGACCTCTTCTGGGAGGAGCTGGAGAAAAAGCTCCGGACGCTAGGCATTAGTAAGCCGATCGTCTGCCTCGGCCACGACCCGTCCGAGTGGCTGCTCTCCACGGTCGACGCCGAGACCGTGGTCACCGCGCAGTCGTACCTCACGCTCAACGGCGAAGGAAACGTAAAGAACCTGCTATATTACCTGGCTGGCAAGGTGCTGCACGCGGGCTACGATTACCTCCTGCCGGCCGAAATGCCGTGGGAGGGCATCTTCCACCCGCGTGCCTCCGGCTATTTCCAGACCGTGGAAGAGTATCTCGCCTGGTACCGCCCCGGTCAGGGGCCGTTCGTGGGCATGCTGTGCTCCCGCATGGGCTGGATCAGCGGCAGCCTCGAGGTCGAGACGGCCATCATCGATGCGCTGGAACGAAAAGGGCTGAATGTCATCCCGGTTTTCTCATACTCGGTCCGGGACCCCGACCTGGGGTCGAAGGGAATGGGCGAGCTGGTGGAGCAATGGTTCCTGGAGGGGCCGGTCCCGGTCGACGCGATCGTCAAGCTTAACCCGTTCTTCCTCGGGTCGAACCGGGAGGACTCGAGCGACACGACCGCCGCGCAATCGGGGGTGGCCCTCCTGGAGCGGCTGGGAGTACCCGTATTTCACCCGGTGGTGACGGCGCACATGACGATCGAGGACTGGGAGGCGTCCGACGGGCTGTCCGCGGACGTCGGCTGGGGCGTGGCCATGCCCGAGTTCGAGGGCGTGATCGAGCCGATCATGGTTGGCGCGAGCGACCGGGGCGCGGAGAACTTCGAGCGCCGGGCCATCGCGGACCGGTGCGAGCGGCTGGCCGGCCGGGTGCGGAAATGGATCAGCCTCCGGCAGAAGCCCGCTAGGGAGCGCAGGGTCGCCTTCATATTACATAACAACCCCTGTACGGGCTCGGAAGCCTCCGTCGGGGGCGCGGCCAACCTGGATGCCCTCGAAAGCGTAGCCAGGATATTGCAGGGGATGAGAGAGCGGGGCTATGCCGTCGATGCCCCCGGAAGCGGAAGGGAGCTGATCGAGACCATCATGGCGAGAAAAGCGCTCTCCGAGTTCCGGTGGACCTCCGTGCAGGATATCGTGCGCAGCGGGGGCGCGCTGGCGCTCGTGGACAAGGAGGACTACGGGCGATGGTTCGAGACGCTCGATGGGGACGTGAGGAAGCGGATGATCGCCGCCTGGGGCCGGCCGCCGGGGGAGCCGGTAGAGAACATGCCGGCCGCCATGGTCTACGACGGCAGCATCGTGGTCACGGGCGTGCGCTACGGCAACGCCGTGGTCTGTGCGCAGCCGAAGAGGGGATGCGCCGGCTCCCGCTGCGACGGGCAGGTGTGCCGGATACTGCACGACCCCGACGTGCCGCCCACGCACCAGTACCTGGCGACATATCGCTATCTCGAGGACGGCTTCGGGGCAGACGTCCTGGTCCACGTGGGGACGCACGGCAACCTGGAGTTCCTGCCGGGTAAGGGTGTCGGCCTGTCCGGCCAGTGCTTCCCCGACATCGCTATAGGCACGGTCCCTCATCTCTACATTTATAATGCCGACAACCCGCCCGAGGGTACAATGGCTAAGCGGCGAAGCTATGCCTGCCTGGTCGACCACATGCAGACCGCGCTGACCCAGGGCGGGCTGTACGGGGACCTCGACGAGGTCGACCGGTTGCTGGGCGAGTACCAGAACGCGAAGCACGACAGGGCACGTGCTCACGCGCTGGAGCACCTCCTGATACCGGCCATCCGGAAGGCGAAGCTCGATCGGGAGATCGGCCTGGACGAGATCGAGTCGCTGGACGAGATCGTATCGGCAACCCACGACGCCCTGGGCCGCATCCGCAACACGCAGGTACAGACGGGCATGCACGTCTTCGGGGAGACACCCATGGGAGACGACCGGGTCGATCTGATCTACTCCATCCTGCGCTACGGGGATGAAGCAGGATCAGTCCGCCGGCTCGTCGCGGCCGCCGCGGGCCTGGATCTGGACCGGCTGCTGTCCGAACCGGGGCATTTCTCGGAGCCCCACGGGTTGTCGCACGGCGCGCTGGTCGAAAAGATCGACGCCTCCTGCCGGAAGCTGGTCGCGTTCTACCTCGACGGTGGCGGAGACCCGTCAGGCATCGTGCACGGCGACATTGCCCCGTACCGGGAGAAGCTGGAGGCCGTCCGGGAACGGACGCTGGACATCGCTGCCAGGCTGGAGCGAACCCGGGAGATCGATGCGTTGCTCGGCGGCATGGACGGGCGGTATGTGCCCGCCGGCCCCGCCGGCCTGATCACGAGGGGCCGGGAGGACATCCTGCCGACGGGCCGGAACTTCTATTCGCTGGACCCGAAGCGGGTGCCCACCCGGTCGGCGTGGGGCGTGGGCAGGGCGCTCGCCCGGTCGGTGATCAGGAAGCACCTGGACGACGAAGGAAAGCTCCCCGGGAACATCGCCTACTACTGGATGTGCAACGACGTCATGTGGGCCGATGGCGAGGGCATGGCCATGATCATGGCCCTGCTGGGCGTGGAGCCGGTCTGGCACACGAACGGCCGGCTCAAAGGGTTCACAGTCACGCCGCTGTCGAAGCTGGGAAGGCCGCGCATCGACGTGACCATCAGGGTCTCGGGCATCATGAGGGACAACTTCCCCGAGTGCATAGAGATCGTTGACGAGGCCATGCAGACCGTCGCCGCGCTGGACGAGCCCCCGGAACAGAATTTTCCGCGCAAGCATGCGCTGGCTGCGGCCGGAGAAAACGCCGGCCCCGATGCCTGGCGGGACGCGACGCTGCGAATCTTCTCCAGCAAACCGGGCACCTACAACTCCGGCGTCAGCCTGGCCGTCTACGCGAGCGCCTGGAAGACCGAGAAGGACCTGGCGGACATCTTCTTATACTGGAACAGCTACGCCTACGGCAAGGGCGTCAAAGGGAAGGAGGCCGGCCGGCAGCTGGTGAACAACCTCGGAACGGTGGACATGACCTTCAACAAGGTCATCAGCGACGAGCACGACCTGCTGGGCTGCTGCGGCTACTTTGGCACTCAGGGCGGCATGACGGCAGCCGCGCGGAGCATCTCCGGCCACGAGGTCCGGGCCTACTACGGCGACACCCGGGAAAGCGGACACGTCGAGGTGCGCACCCTCGCCGACGAGGTACGAAGGGTCGCCCGGACCCGGCTGTTCAACCCGAAGTGGATCGACGGGATGAAGAAGCACGGGTATAAAGGAGCCGCGGATATAATGAAGAGCATCGGGCGGGTGTACGGCTGGGAAGCGTCGACGCGGGCGGTGGACGACTGGATCTTCGACGACATCGCCCGGACGTTCGTGCTCGACCGGGCGATGAAGGACTTCTTCCGGGACAACAACCCCTACGCGCTCGAGGAGATCACGCGCCGGCTGATGGAAGCGGAGCAGCGAAAGCTGTGGAACGCTGATCCCGGGGTGATGCGGGATCTGCGGAACACTTACCTGGAGATCGAGGGATGGATGGAAGGGATGGCTGGCAGCGGTGGCACCCAGGGCAACGCCATCGATGTCCTGGCAGCTGGCGACATCAGGGTCCTGGCGGAAAAGATGAAGGCATTTCACGATCACTCATATAAGTAGCGGGGCATCCGATGAGCGTCATCGTTACCGAGAACCTGACCAGGTACTATAAAGACCTCTGCGCTGTCGACCACGTCGACCTCGAGGTAGGCCGGGAGATCTTCGGCCTGCTCGGCCCCAACGGGGCGGGCAAGAGCACCATCGTCAAGATGCTCACGACTTTACTGCGGCCCAGCGACGGCAGGGCTTGCGTCTGCGGGCACGACGTAGTGAAGGACGCGGTCCGGGTGCGCGAGTCGATCAGCTACGTGCCCCAGGAGATGGCCCTGGACATCAAGCTCACCGGCCGGGAGAACGTCGTCCTGTTCGCCCGCCTGTACGGCGTCCCGAACGCCCGCGACCGGACCGACGAGGCCCTGGGGCTGCTGGGTCTCGCAGACCGCGCCGACGAGCTGGTGCGGGGGTACTCCGGGGGGATGCGGCGGCGGCTGGAACTGGCGCAGGCCCTGGTGCACGAGCCCCGGGTCCTGTTCCTCGACGAGCCCACCCTCGGGCTGGACGTGGCGGCCCGGGAGAAGATCTGGGAGCATGTCCACGCGCTGAAGGAGAAGGGCATGACGATCTTCATGACGACCCACTACATGGACGAGGCGGACCGGTACTGCGACCGGGTCGCCATCATCGACAGGGGAAAAATCTCCGCCATCGGGACCCCGCAGGGCCTGAAGGGCGAGATCGGCAGGAGCGTGGTCACGGCTTCGGTATCCGGCGAGCCCGGGGCGTTCAGCCTGGAGGGGGTCAGGCTGCTAAAGGTGGACGACCACGAGCTCGTCTTCATGGCCGGCGACGGGGCGGACGCCCTCGCCGCGATATCGCAAGAGCTGAAGCGGCAGGGCCTGGAGATCCATTCGCTGTCCGTCCGCGAGACGAGCCTCGACGACGTCTTTTTACAGAAGGTCGGGACTCCCGAGGACCGCAGCGCCTTCGACGGGAGCAAGTACCGGCTGATGCTGAGGCGGAGATAGATGAAGAGCGTGTACGAATACTTCCTGCGGGACCTGAAAAAGTGGCTGCGGGGCCGGGTATTTGTCCTCACGGCCCTCATCATGCCCGCCGCCTGGCTGGTGTTCGTCGGCATGGCCCTGCCCACCCGGTTCACCGATAACTACGTCGGATTCATCACACCGGGTATCCTAGTGATGACGATGCTGTTCAGTTCTTTCCAGGGGGGGTCGCTGATGATATTCGACAAGGTCCTGGGTTTCATGAACAAGTTCCTGGCGCTGCCTTCGCCCAGGGAGAGCATCCTTTTCGGCAAGATCGCGTTCATCACGTTCCGGGGGCTGCTACAGGCAACGGTCATCCTGGCCCTGGCGGTCCTGCTCGGCGTCAGGTTACCGGGAATTGCCGAACTTGTTTTCATCTACCTGACCCTGGGGGTCTTCGGGGTGCTGGGGGCGGCCACCGCGACGACGATCGCCCTGAAGGTGGACGACCACGACGGGTACGCGGCCGTCAACAGCATGATCAGCATGCCCCTCTTCTTCGCCAGCAGCGCCCTGATGCCGTACCGCGACATGCCGGAGTGGCTGCGGGTGCTCGCCTCGATGAACCCGGTCAGCTTCGCCACCGATACGGTCCGTTCGATGTTTTCCGGTACGATCGAGATCGGCGGCATCGCGGTGCTGGCTGTCCTCGGATTGATCGTCCTGGGCGTCAGCACGTACATGTTCCGTCAAGCTACGGTCTGAACGGATGATACGGGTAGGGGCCGGGTGCGCTATGAAAACGCCGGGATGTAGAAAAGGCAACGGGAACCGATGTTTTAACGTCGCCCGATACCGCGCACGGGCATGCGGCCGGCGCCGGGGGGCGCTTATTCAGCCCGGCCCGATGTAACGGACATTGCCAGAATATCATTACTTTGCCGCAGGCCTCTGATCACTGCCAGCGGGGAGGTCTTTTTTAACGGGCGCGCTCGAGTCGCCGTTGAAGATCTCCTGCATGAACGGCATCACGTACAGCGCGCAGGCAAAACCGAAGATCAGGCCGGTGATCACGCGGATCTCGTTGGTGCTCTCGGCCATCCAGACTAGTTCTCCGCCCGGTCCGAAGGCGCGGGGGAGTGGGACGCGGAACAGCTGCGCGAACCCGTCGATGGCCATGGGCACGCAGAGCGCGGCGAACCAGAACAGGCTCCAGATCTTGAGCTTCGTCCGCACGAAGGCGAACAGGACGCAGCCGGCGAGGAACGCGACGTAGATGGCGAAGCACCGGGAGCAGACGGCCATCTCGTATTCCCCGATGAACAGTGACCGCTCCGGGAGCTGGTGGCAGGTCGCGTGATAGACGAGGTGGATGACATCGGCGATCGACTGAAGCGCCGGGTCGCCGGTGGCCATTAAGATCGGGTACCCGACGATGGGCAGGATGAAGAGAAAATTCAAGCCGATGAGCACCGCGAGCCAGTGCCGTGCGAAGAGATACGCCAGCCCGGTCAGCGATTGCTCAATTCCCCTGTCCACGATACGCACCCACGATCGAAAGGCGATGATTGTTTATATCTTTAATGCTTGCGGAAGATTGGAAAAATCGATCACTGGTCCGGGGCACCCGTCTCTTCCTGCCGCCCCCGGGAGAGTTCGGGCACGACGGTGGAGAAGTAGTTGACCAGCAGCACCAGCACGATGGCGCCCAGGAACAGGCCGGAGATGCCGAACACCAGCGGGCCGAGGATGTAGGCGAACATGAGCAGGCCGGTATTAATCTTTCCCCGGGCCAGGTAGGGGCCGACCACGAAGCCGGGCAGGGTCGTCACGAAGATGAAGATGAAGAGGAACTCGACGATGAAGAAGCCGAGGTTGGGGAACAGCGTCCCGGCCGAGAGGCTGTTCACGATCAGGTAGAGCATCAGCGGCCCCACGACAATCCACATGCCGACGATCGGGATCAGCGCGCATACGCCCGTCAGGATGCCCAGCAGTATCGGCGCCGGGATGTCCAGCGAGGGCGGGGCGAAGATGTTCACCAGCTGGTAGCATACGACCGCGATGATCGCGAAGAACACGATGCTCAGCAGGTTGCTGAAGAAAATTTTCTCCAGGTCGGCGTCGACCTCCCCCATGTATCGCGCGAAGAGGTCGCGGTGTTCGGCGACCAGCGAAGGGAAAGTCTTACTGAACCAGGCCCGGATGCGCTCGTCTTCGGTCAGCAGCGTGAGGCCGATGAAGAAGATGAGGAACAGCTTGAACAGCAGGTCGGCGATCGTCGAGCCCGTCGCGATCAGGATAGACTGCACGGCCGGCAGCGACCCGGAGTAGCTGGTGATCGTCTTGTACCAGTTCTGGCTGGTGATGTCCGTGATGTTCAGGGTGCCGCTGGTCAGGTTCTGCTGGATGCGGTAGAACTCGGCGCTCGCGTTGGCGAGCGGCCCGGCCGGTATGGCCGCGGAGAGGCCGCTATCGCTGATCACCGACATGAGCTGCGAGATGCCGAAGAGCAGCGTGTACGAGATGATCAGCACCAGCGGCAGCCCGAGTACCAGCAGGCTGATGGTGGCCGCCAGGCTGTTGTTGTGGATATACTTCAGGATTCTCCGCTTGATGGGCCGGGTGATGTAATAGAGGAAGATCGCGTAGACGAACACGTCGAGGAACGGCCGCATGATCCAGAGTAGTAACAGGACCAACGCGATTCCCAGTATCAGCCACTTGGCTTTGTATGCCCTCTCCAGTAAGCTATCCATCACAGGGTAATTTATTTATGAGACGAAAAACCTTATCTGATCACCATGAGCGACTTCTTCAAGAGCAGAAAGTGTGCCATCTGCGGCAAACCCGCTACCCGCGGGCATTTCGGGCTTTTCCTGTGCGACTCGGAGGAGTGCCTGTGCCAGGCCCGGGACTCGAAGGAATGCGCAGGTAAGACGATGAAGCCGCCCCGCGGGACGATCCGTCTCGATGACCTGTTAAAGAATAAAAAATAAGCAGATCAGGCCTTTGACCTGATCTTCGGCGCTGCCCTGACCTTGATATCGTACAGCCTGCCGTACTTCTCCGATACGTACCGGATGAAGTAGTCCTCGCTGATGTTATCGCCGGTAATGCGCTTCATCAGCTCTGCAGTACTGTACCTCTTGCCGTGCCGGTGGACGTTCTTCCGGAGCCACCCGAGCATGACGCTGAGGTCGCCTTTCGCGAAGCCATCCTCGATGCCGGGCACCTGCTTCTTCGCGGCGTGCCAGAGCTGGGCCGCGTAGAGGTTGCCCATCGTGTAGGACGGGAAGTAGCCGAACCCGCCGGCGGACCAGTGGACGTCCTGCAGGCAGCCCTCGGCATCGTTGCGCACGGGGATGCCGAGGTAGCGCTCGAAGCGCTCGTTCCAGAAGGCCGGTATCTCCTTTGTTTTTAGCCGGCCGTCGAAAATGGCCGCCTCCGCCTCGAACCGCAGCGCGATGTGCAGGTTGTAGGTCAGCTCGTCGGCCTCGGTGCGGATGTAGGACGGCGTCACGCGGTTGATCTCGCGGAGCCACGCGTCGAGGGGCACCTTCTGGAACTTCGGCATCATCTGCTGCATCTGCGGGTAATAGTATTGCCAGAAGGGCAGGCTCCGGCCGACCACGTTCTCCCACAGCCGCGACTGCGACTCGTGGAAGCCCATGGACACGGCCTCGGCCAGCGGGGTGCCGAAGTACTTTTCCTGGAAGCCCTGCTCGTACAGGGCGTGGCCCGCCTCGTGGATGATCGGGAAGATGGAGTAGATCGGGTTGTCTTCCTGGTACCGGAAGGTGATCCGCACGTCTTTGCCCCCGCCGTTGGTGAACGGGTGGGCGGAGAGGTCGATGCGGCCGCAGTTCAGGTCGTAGCCCATGCCGGCCGCGAGGACGTTCAGGAACCTGCGCTGGTCCTCCAGCGGGTACTTGCCCGCGGGCACGGCGTTCTTCGGGGCGGGGGCGTCGAGCACCTGCCGGGTGATCGGCACCAGCTTCGCGATCAGCCGTTTAAAAAGCACTTCCACGTCCCGCGTCTTCATGCCGGGCTCGTAGTCGTCCAGCAGCGCGTCGTACGGCTTGTCCTCGTAGCCGATGCACTCTGCCTGTTTCTGCTTCAGCCCGATCATTTTGTCGAGCAGCGGCACATACGACTTGAAGTCGCTGTTCTTCCGCGCCTTGCCCCAGGCCTCGAAGGCCAGCGCGCCGGTGATCGAGATCTCTTTGACCAGCGGGGCGGGGACGCTCGACGCCTTCTTCCACTTGCGCTCCACCTCGCGGAGGATGACCCGGCCGTCGGCGGACAGCTCCTGCTTCTTCAGGGCGCGGATAAGCTTCCCCATCCGGTCCGAGGTGAGCCGCTCGTGGATGAGGCCGGCGATCAGCGCGTTCTGCTCGCCGCGCATCCGGAACGCGCCGGGCGGCATGTACGTCTGCTGGTCCCAGTCCAGGAGGCTCCCCACCTGCTCCAGCGTGTTGATTTCCTTGATCAGTTCCAGTAATTCCCTGTATTCGCTGCTGGTTGCCATTATATATCAAATCCGGATATCAATCGATAAAGTCAATAGTATCAGTTACTCTAACAGCCGGGCCACGTTCATGCCCTTCTTCGCGCCGATAGAGGCCGCTACCGCCTCGCACTTGGCCCGGAGCAGGTATGCGATAGGCCTGAAGCTCTCGTCAGAAAGCGACTCATAGTTGGCCATGCCCTTGCTGATGATCAGGCCCGGCCTGCGGAGCGCTTCAAGCAGCTCAGCCGGCGCCTCGGTCAGGCTGATGCCCACGGCGTTGGAGCCGGTGGTCAGCACGCGGTCGACCTTATTGTCCAGGCCCATCCGCAGCACGTCCTCCATGGTCACGTCCGTCAGGATGTACTCGCCCCGCACGACGAGCGTCACCTTCGCGCCGAGCGATTTGAGCTGCTCGATCAGGAGCTCGTCGAAGTAGATCTCTCCGCAATTATCCACGAGGTAGAGCACGTCTGCGCCTTTCGCGAGGGCCGCGATGCGATCGGTGTCGTCGATGTCCAGGCCCTGGGCGATCATCCGGTCCAGGAACCTGCCGAAGTCGCCGGTCTCCACATCGTGGCCCTGCACCCCGAAGTCGAAGGTGTTGCCCGCGATGGACAGCAGCACGGCCAGCCGGAAGCGCTCCCCGGGAGGCGCGCGGGCGATCAGCTCCCGGACCCGCGGTATGGCCTCTGCCGCCAGCCGGTTGCTCAGCTCTTTGGCGGCCCGGTACGGGTCCCTGTCGCCCAGGATCCCGTAGGCCTTCCTGTGGATGCCGGTAGAGATGTGTATCGCGTCCGCCCCCGGCCGGAAGTGCTCGCGGAGATAGTCCAGCCCGCCCTGCACGGCTTTGAACCGGAGCTCTTTGTCGGTCGTCGATAATTCGGCTTCATACAGCACGCGGTTCAGCAGGCAGGGCGCACACTGCGGGGTCGTCTTCATGATGATCGATCAAGAAAGACGGCTTTTATAATATATGCTTTCCCCGGCGAGGAAGACATGAACGAGACCGATGCCAGGCGTCCGGTAAAACAAACGCCAGGGCATATCGTCTGCGGCTGCCGGGCCGCTCGCGCGCGTGCGGACCTCCGCGGGACGGGCTACTTCACGAGACGGCCGTTTTTGATCAGTTGCATCCTGCGGCCGTCTGTATACTCGGCCTCCAGCGTAATGTCGGGCGCCGTGACGAAGTCCCAGTGCATCGCGCTGGACACCTTGCCGCCGTAGCCGTCGCTGCGTCCGAAGGCCACGTGCACGGAGCCGCCGATCTTCTCGTCAGTGAGGATGTAGCCGATGGCCCGGTCGATGGCCGGGTTCAGGCCGATCCCCAGCTCGGCGATCTTCAGCGCGTTGGCCGCGCCGTGCCGGTCCATATCGATTTCGGCGAACTTCCGGAAGTTGTCGCGGAGGATGTCCTGGCCATCTCCTGCGGTACACCGGTCGGGCACCAGCGTGCCATCCTTGAAAAATAAGCGTACGTCCCGCAGTATCGTGCTGCGGGTCAGGTCGTCGACGGTCAGCGGGCAGACGACGGTGCCTTCGCCTGCCGTCTCCACCGGCGCGACGAACACCTCGCCGGCCGGCAGGTTGGCGCCCCAGTCGCCGCTGGCCTCCTTTTCCGGGGACCACATGCCGTCGTCCGCCAGCAGTGTCCGGCCCTCGATATCCACGTAAAAATCAGTACCATGCGGATCGGTGACATGCACCCGCTTAGCGTCAGCCAGCATACGGATGACGTGGGCGCAGTCGGCGCGAAGCTGCCCGTAGTCGATCAGGGACCCGCCGATGACCAGCTTTTCCAGCACCGGCAACGGCACGCCGTATGTCTTCGCCATGCCCTCCGTGGCCCAGCCCATGTAGACCCATCGTTTCCCGGGCCGGCCGTAGATGGTGTCCGTAATGGGCTGCCGGCCCTCCGACCGGGCCTTGATCTTGTCCTCGAGCCCTTTCTTGTACGACGGGTCGCCGGTCGGCTCGATGACGACGTACACGTCCATAGCCTGCGCGGCGGCCAGGCCGATCTTCGGGGTCCGGAGGCACGTCTCGACGCTGACGGCCTCCAGCATGCGCCGCATGTACCGGTCGGAGACGGCCGTGATGAACGGCTCTCCGCCCCGCCGGGCGACCTCGACGCCGATCTCCTCGAGAAATGCCTGCTGGTGCGCCCCGCCCGCGATGAAGACGGCGTCGCCGTCCCGGACGTTAACGCTGCCGATCACGCTTGCGGCCAGCGCGGGAAATATCTCCGGGTCTACCATGTGGAAAGCATACGTGCCGGATCGAGAAAAATCTTGGGATAAGATGCGGGACCCTCTGCGGGGTCCCGGCGCGTTTTACTTTACGCGGGTATCCTTGTAGATGCGGTAGCCCAGCACCCCGAAGATCACCAGCAGCAGGCCGCACATGGCCCAGTCCGTGGTCGTGATCTCGGGCTTCAGCAAGAGTGAAGCGGCGAAATAGATGACGGCGATCTCGATCAGCCCTTCGACGGCCAGCGTCGCGTAAAAAATCCTGTCCCTCGGAGCCGCCGTCTCCTCGAGGGATTCGAGCCTGATGTTGCCCGGCTCCACGCCGAGGAAACGGATATAGTTACGGAGCTCCTGCCGGTCCAGCTCATCCTCGACGGTCGTGATCTTCATGCCACGGCGCCGCTCGTTGATCTCCTTCACCTTCTTGTTGATGAGCTCGATCTTCCGAGAATAAGTGTCCATCCCCGTTTTTCCGTTCATATGCACAGTCGTTGCTATAGAAGGTTTAAATACATTCTCGTACCGCCAGCAGAGGAAAATGCCTGTACTGTAACCCATTACACAGGATGGGCACGATGGACGCGACGAGTATTCAGAAATAGTCGGTCAGCCGCCGCTGTTCGCGCATGTACCGGTACAGGCTGCTGGCCTTCAGCCAGTGCTGCACCGGCGAATAGAGCAGGCCGGGCAGGGCGGCCACGGCCTTTTCGAGGGTGTCGAACGTCTGCGGCGCCGTCTTCATCGCCTCCTTCGCCAGCTCCCGGAACCGCCAGACGCCGAGCGGTATCCAGTCGTTCTTCACCTCGAGGAACGCGATCGCGCCCGCCTGCCGGCCGGCGTTATCCAGGTATTCCAGCACCGGGGCCCGGGCGGCGTAGTACGCGCCGGCCGTGTTGCCTGCGTATTCCTTCCGGCCTTCGTACAGCTCGAAGTCGGCGTCGACCCGGTAGTTGGGAGCGCTGGCGTGCCACAGCTCCAGGTTCTCGAACATCCACGGGGTCGGGGTCAGCAGGATGACGACGTTGTTGGCCAGCGCTTCGGCCCGGTACAGCCGGTACTCGTCGATGGTCGGGTAATACCGGACGCGGTCGGCGAGCGACTTGCCGACGATGTCGTCCACCGCCGTGATGCTCCATGCCGTGGGGACCAGCCGGCGATTGTCCTTCACGCCCAGCATGCCGACCGAGAACAGGCGGGTGATCTGGCGCTGGCTGATGCCGCCGTCGAACAGCTCGGCGACGCCCGGCGCGGCGCGATAATCGGTGTCCGAGACGACGCGGTCGACCTTCCGCGGCACCGAGGGGTTGTCGATGACGGACAGCGCCTTCAGGTCCGCCGAGGGACCGGTCGGCGCCTCGCGCATCGAGAAGGAGACCCGCATGTCCGGCCGCTTCTCGAAGGACGCCTCCGTGTCGACGGGCTTTTCCGACAGCACCAGCTCCTGGATCTTCTCCAGCATGCCGGACGGGTCGGCCGCGCTGTGAACCTCGATGACCGACTTGCTCCGGACAAGCTGGAAGCGGTTCTGCAGGATCTCGTCGAAGGAGTTGCCCAGCCAGGCCTCTGAGTCCATGTGCATGGTGTCCCCGGACATCGGCGGTATCAGCGGGCCGGCCAGCACCTTCGGGTAGCCGTAGCTCCCCACGAAGACGCCGGGCGGGGCCGATCCGGCGATGTCGCTGCCGCTGAGCGTCCCGAGGCCCAGGTACGTCCGGGCCTTGACGAGGATGGGGCAGACCTTCTTGCCACAGAGTCCCATAAAGCCCCGGCACCGGGCACAGAGCGATTCCCGCCGGCCTTCGGAATAGCCCGCCTCGAAAGTAGCCTGTCGCTGCACGCTAGACCCTTGGCAGGGCCTTCGGATAACGTTTACGCATGCGGCGTGAAAATAACATTCGCGAAGGCGAAAATAACTTCCTCGACTGTAAGATAACGGTCATTCTTTCTTTCCCCGGAACATCATCATATACGTGATGCCCGACAGAAGAACCAGCACGACGCATACGCCTACAAGGACGAAGATGATGTCGCCATGCGTGATCGGCTCGACCGGGATCGGCGGCTCCCATTCCCGGTATGGCAGAAAGCCGTGTTGCCATCCTCTGGCCGGCGTCGCCGCGGGAGCGGCCGGTTCAGGTGTGGGAGACGGCGTTGACGTGCCATATACAGGATAGAACGTCGGTCCCGTCAGGCCCGGTGCCCCGGGATCGGGCTTCGGCGCCGCGGGCACAGGCGAGGGCGTCGGCCCGGTAAATGCCGCCTGCAGGGGCGTATAGATCAGAGCGGTTACCGGATATGCCACGGTGAACCCGCCGGTATCGACCAGGGACGAGGCGTTGATCACCCGTATGGTCCCCCATTCGTCCGGGACATAGATCCGGGAACCGTCCCTGGAGACGGCCGGGCGACCATAGTAATCGCTCCAGAAGTCCCTGGTAAGAGTGATGTTATAGCCGCTGGCGTCGATTTTCGTGATGTTTCTATCCGTCAGCGATGTCACGAGCAGCGCGTTTTTCGCGACGTCGAAGGCGATATACGACGGGTCGTTGACGCCCCTGACGGCCGCTTTTATCGCGATGGCGGGAGCGTCGATGACATAGATCCTATCATCACCGCCGGCCACGATTACGGTATGGTTAAGGATAAAGACGAGGTCGGACAGCCCGGGCCCGACCGGTATCGTAGACAGCGGGCGGTTGCCGGGAAGCCCGATCGCCGAGACGGTGCCGTCGCTCATGCTCGCGGCAAACAGTAGCGTGCCGTCCGAAGAGACGGCCAGCGAATAAGGCGAGACGTTGAGCGGAATGAGCGCCTCCGTCGAGCAATTGCCTGCGTCCAGGACGGCGATGGCCCGCTCCTCCGGCAGCGCCACGTATATCTTCCTGCCGTCAGGCGATATGGCGATCCCGCAGGCAGGACTGTCGAGGGAGTTGAACGCCGCCAGAGAGAGGTTATCCAGATCGATGACGGTGACGTTCTTCGAATAGCCGTTCGTCGAATAGAGCCTCGCGCCGTCGGGGCTGACAGCCAGGAAATAGCCAGCCTCCCGCATCGGCATGGAAGATATCAGCCGTCCGTCGGCCGGGTCGATGACAAACAGGCTGGAGTTTCCGGAAAAATTTTCGGCGCTGACGTGATTGCCGTGCCAGGGAGGCACGAACGAGCCGTTAAAGCCCGCGGCATACAGCCGATCGATGCCGGCCGCGCTGGCGTCGCACGCCATGCATGAAGTCGCCGCCAG
>MVRA01000098.1 GCA_002067315.1 Methanocella sp. PtaU1.Bin125
AGGAATACGGACCTGTCTCCTGGCCCTTCAGACCCATCGATTATTTCCGGTATATGGATAACCATTCCTGGGCCTATCAGTCTCGATAAAATAAGAAAAATGATGGCCTGATGTGCCCAGGCCATATCGTTAATATTCAGAACCCGAACATGTCCGCATAGTTCTGCAGGTCCAGCAGCCCGTGCCCGCTGAGGTTGAAGACGATGACTTTCTTTTCGCCTGTCTTCTTCGCGGCCAGCGCGTGGTTGATCGCCGAGCAGATGGCGTGGGACGACTCCGGCGCGGGGATGATACCCTCCGTCCGGGCGAACATCTGGCCCGCCTTGAAGGTCGCGTCCTGCCCGACGGCCTCGCATTCGATGCTCCCCGCCTGGTGGAGCAGGGAGACGGTCGGCGCCATGGCGTGGTATCTCAAGCCGCCGGCGTGGATGGCCTGGGGCATGAAGTCGTGGCCCAGCGTGCACATCTTCAGCAGCGGCGTCATTCCCGCGGTGTCGCCGAAGTCGTACTCGTACCGGGCCTTGCCGCAGGCGACGCCGGTCATGGACGGCACGCTTTCGGGCTCGACGGCGATGAACCGGGTGTCGAGGTTGCCCTTCTTCTTCTCGTAAATGGCCGGGAAGGTGAAGCCGGCGAAGTTGCTGCCGCCGCCGACGCAGCCGATCATGACGTCGGGCTTCTCGTCGATCTTCTTCATCTGGGCCATGACCTCTTCGCCGATCACGGTCTGGTGGAGCATGACGTGGTTGAGCACGCTGCCCAGCGAGTACTTGGCGTTCTTGTTGGAGACTGCTGTCTCGATCGCTTCGCTGATCGCGATACCGAGGCTGCCGCCACAGGTGGGGTCCGTCGCCAGCGTCTGCTGGCCGAACTTCGTCTTGATGCTGGGTGACGCAGAGACGTCGGCGCCGTACATCTTCATGACATACTTGCGGTACGGCTTGGAGTCGTAGCTGGAGCGCACCATGAACACGGTGCACTTGAGCCCGAACAGGGCGCAGGCGGCGCTCAAGGCGGAGCCCCACTGGCCTGCGCCCGTCTCGGTGGTCAGGTGTTCCACGCCTTCCTTATAGTTGAAGTAGGCCTGGGCGATGGCCGTGTTGGGCTTGTGCGAGCCGGCGGGGGACATGTCCTCCCGCTTGAAATAAATGCGCGCCGGGGTGCCGAGGTGCTTCTCGAGGCGCCGCGCCCGGTGCAGCGGCGTGGGGCGGCCGATGGCGATCAGGGCTTCCCTGACCTCCTCCGGGATGTCGATGTACCGCTCCTCCGAGTACTCCTGCCTGATCAGTCCCTTCGGGAACAGCGGCTCCCAGTCGGCCGGCGTGACCGGCTCGCGGGTCGCCGGATGCAGCGCGGGGGGCAGCTTTTCTGGCAGGTCCGGGAGGATGTTGTACCATTTTCTCGGCACTTCATCGACATCGAGTGTGACCTTAATAACGTCTTTCACCATTGAATCACCTTAAGCAATTATGTATTAAATGATACCTAAATGTACATGTATGTACGTAGATATATAGTCTTCTATGACAAAAAATGAAAGAAAAGAGTCGACTGGCTATAGCCCTGACAGGGGCTTTATAGCCACTCTTCGATCGTATACTTCTTTTGGGACTTGATCGTGCACAGGAAACTGTCGTTCACGAAATGCTCGTCTTCCCCGGACAGCAGCGCGATGCGGGCTAACATCTCGTTGTAGGAGAAGGTGATGCGTAGCTCTTTGCCGGTGTCAGTGATGGTGGAATAGCTGAGCACCCTGTCGCCATCCTGGATGGCTTCCTCTATGTTCCAGTCGTCGAACGGCGGGACAATCTCGTCATTGTGGGCCAGCAAGGCATAGGCCGCGTTGAGCACGGCGTCCAGCGAGGCCTCCGAAATCGTGTCCCCGTTAAGGCGGTAAGCCCTGGTTGTACTGTCCAGCACTTTCATTGATACTTACTGTCACACTCTGAATATATAAATTTAATTGTGCTGGTAAAAATATTTTGATATTTTTCGTTTTATTGTGTACGTATTATGGCCACGATTTATACGAATGTGAATAATCTGCAGGTGCCCTGGCGGTTGCCGGACTGATTGCCATTCCGCAGTCCCTCGCACGAGCAATCCCGCCAGCCGGGCATCACATCCATTCGATCGTGATGTGGACGTCGTATTTGGACAGGCAGACGTCCGTGGCCTCGATGGCATCGAAGAATGCGTCGACGACCTCCTTCGGCCCGTGGCTCGTATGGTCCTGCGCTGCGTAGTCGAACATGAACCGCTTGGGGTACAGGACCGATGCCTGGTCGAAACTCGTCTGGATGGCGCCGGGGCTGCAGGCCAGCCGCGATACCATGCCCTTTTTAATGGCGGTGACCTGTTCCTCGAATTCCATGGAGCCCGGGATATCGTTCCGGTCTTTGAGCTTGACGGTAAATAGCACTTTCAATGGCATCAGCCATAATAACTCAGCCAGGTACTATAGCTTTTATGCATTGAAAGGCGCCCCGGGCCGGTATACCGGATCAACAATCCCCCGGAGATCGGAAGCGATATCGGGCGATGCCTGTACCAGGCGATAATCCGGTCTATATTGCGCCTGCACGCGCGATTACCCTCATTCATCAATTATCTTTATCGGCCTTTAAAACGTTTATAGATCGATGGATCTCGCATACGAGGCGGCACAGTTCAAGCTGAAGCCCTTCATTACCGAAGCGGCCGGCGTGAACGTTTTCGCTTACCCCGGCACGCGCGAGGAGTTCGCCGACAACCTCATCAACATGGGCACCGCCGGCTGCCTGATCCAGTTCGCGCTCCGGTTCGAGGGCATGATGATCGACCTCGATAAGCTCTTTTACATGGTCGACATCGTCCGCACGAAGGACGGCGCGGTCATCTTTTACAGCCCGGAGAGCCGGGTGCTGGACATGAAGCTCATCATGCGCGATTGAGCAGTAAGGGCAAAATTAACGGCCACAGGATAAATACGAGCCGTTTCGTAGCTTAAACAAGGAATAAATACGTAGCTCGCCATCTTTGCTATGGTGAGAACAATGAGATTCAAACATGGGTTCCTTTTCATGTGCGGCGCGTTCGCAGCGCTCGCCGTGATTTTACTGATCATAGGCAGTACCTCCGCACAAAACACGCAACCGGCGGTCAACATGTCCATATATACCGGGACGATCAGCGTGTCGGGGACGGGATACGTCTACGTCGAGCCCGACATGGCCAAGGTCCGGATCGGCGTGACCACCGAGGCCACGACGTCCACGCAGGCCATGGGCGACAACGCCAACGCCATGGACAAGGTCATCAGCGCCATCCGGGCGCAGGGCATACCCGCCAGCGACATCAAGACTTCGACGGTCTCGCTGCAGCCCAAGTACGAGTACCAGTACCCGACCGGGACCGATAAGTCCGGGGCGCCGACGGCGTACTCGACGAGGATCGTCGGCTACACGGCCACGAACACGGTGACGGTCACCGTCCGGGACATCTCGAAGGTCGGCGCCGTGATCGACGCCGGCTACAACGGCGGCGCCAACCAGATCCAGGGCGTCACCTTCCAGCTGTCTGACGAGAAGAGCGCGACCGTCTACAAGCAGGCGCTAGAAAAGGCGGTGGCCGAAGCCAAAGATAAGGCGAAGGTGATCGCGTCAGCGGCAGACGTCGGCGAGATCAAGCTCAAGACGATCTCCGAGTCGGGCCAGTACTACCCGGTCGCCTATGACGCGATGGAGGGCCGCGCCATGGCCGCCGGAGCCGTCGCCCCGACCCCCGTCTCGCCTGGCCAGCAGCAGGTGTCCGCGACCGTATCGCTGACCTATGTGTACATCCCGCAGTGAGCCTGCGGGTATCCTCCTTTGTTTTTTTACGTAATACGGCCTGTTGTCATGCCATTTCTCTGCATCGTGTGAATGTATACAGCAATGGTTAAAGGCCGCAGAGACCGCAGACGGGCGCAGAGAACGCAGTTGGTTTAACGCTATATGATATCAAAAAGAAATGCGCTCTCCAAGCTCCTCTACGTCCTTATGAAACGATGATGTGCCTGATGCACAGGCATATACGATGAAAACTGTTAAACTTTTCATATTAAAGAGTCGGGCATTTCGGCGATTGTGGCGGGTGTTGGCGGGCTCCGGCGGCCGCTCGCGCGCGCATGCGAATGCTCTGGCCGGGCATACGATGGCAGCCCTGCCTGCTTTTCGTCATTTATACCTGGCCAGAATCCCGGTTATCGACCGACTCTCTGCGACCTCAGTAATTTCTTCGAGCAGGCCTTAGAACCAATTAGTATCGGGCTTTCGCTTTCAGCGTCTTCCGGTGATAAAAGTACAGTGCCGCCAGCACGACCAGCATCATGACGATGTTGACCAGGTTGTCCACGCTGCCGAGGCTGATGCCGGCAACGTTCAGGTCGCCTGATTTGCCCATCAGGAACACCGGCGCGCTGTAGTAGGGCAGCTCGCCCGTGAGAAAGACGCCCGCGCCGAGGACGTCCTGGCTGAAGTGGAACCCGATGCTGGCCCAGATGGTGCCGGTGATCACGTACAGGTACCCCATGACCAGTGACGCGATGAAGATGCCCGCGATCGACAGCGGCGACACCTCCTGCCCGGGGATGAGGAACCCGATGTGCAGGCCAGCGAACGCGAGGGACGCAAGGATCAGCGCAGGCATATAGCCGTGCTTGCGCGTCAGGTCCGTCTGGAAGTAGCCGCGGAACAGGGTCTCTTCCCCCAACCCCACGAAAAACATGATGACGAGGGTGATGGCCAGGTAGCCCGCCACGGCCGCAACGCCGTAGGTCTCCAGCCCGTTTTTCACGATGGGCGACCACCCGGTCAGCAGCAGGCTGCCGACAGTGGCGGCCACGAAGAGGACGTTGACCGCGATGCCGGCCAGGAACATCTTCAGCGCCCCCGGCCCCGGGGTCAGTCCCAGTTCCTTGACGGGTGACGGCCTCCTGTCGATAAAAATGACGAACGCCACGGACAGCAGCACCCATGTGATGTCCTGCAGCGACGTAAGGGCGAGCATGAGCCAGATGTTGCTCAGGTGATCGATCAACATTTCCGAAGCCTGCGCGGCAGACCCGGTCATGGTCATAAAATATGCCCAGATGATCGCCAGCAGTCCCATGTCGACGATGCTGGCCACGATGACGGCGACCATCAGCAGCACGACGATCTTGATGATCGATCTGGCATATGCTGTCAGGGTCGTGGTGGTCTCGGGCATATACACACATTATTTCATGTCATGGATAAAAAATATATCTAGAGCCCTTTTTGCACAGATAATCCTGTGAAACAGCTATTTTTCGCTGATCGTCGAGGCCAGCTGCCGGACCGCGTCGCAGACGTCCCGCGGGCTGGCGCCCCAGTGGACGACCACGCCAGGTACGCCGCCGATCACCTTCGGCCCCAGCTTATCCGACTGGCAGCAGCGCAATATAAACGGATGTTGCGGCTTCCGGGTCGACAGGGGGCAGATGTTCACGTGCTCGTACCGCTTGAGCGGGAAGCGGGCGTCGAACACCAGCTTCGAAGTGTTGCACCCGACCAGTTTGATATCGCCCCGCGGCTCCTCGTCCAGCGAGTCGAGGAACAGGCCGTTCAGCCCCGAGGCGTGGCAGGGGAAGATCGTGGTCCGCGCCGGATCCTCGAAGTCCTTCAGGTCGAGCGTATGGTAGTCGAACGTCAGCATCAGGTCACCGAACATGCCGGCCTCGTCCAGCCGCCGGACGTTAAACTCCAGCCACGCTGGCCAGGGCGGCGCCACGTCGTACACCTCTATGACGCGCAACGCTTCCGGCGAAGGCTCATACACGAACGTGTAGTGCCGGTCGATGCCCTGGAAGACCACCGTGTTGATCTTGCCCTTGCACAGGGCCGAGGCCTTCCTGATCAGGTCCGCGCGGTTGGTGATGTCGACCTGCCCGTCGTAAAGCACTGTCTGATCCACATCGGCGATCATTTTTACGCCCTGCGATCGCCGGATGAACCCCTCGCCCCCGCTCGCGACCTCGTAGACCGCGCAACGGTCCGGCGCCTCGAAGATCAGCACGTACTGCGACGAGAAATAGACGGCATCGTCGGGCCGGTAGTCCGGCCGGAGATGCTTGCTGACGACGCCGACGAAACGGCAGTGCGAAGGGAAGATCATAGCGTTTTCTCCAGGTGTTTCAGGACCGTTGTCCCGACGTCCTGTGTCGTGCAGCGGCCCCCGAGGTCCGGCGTCAGCGTCCCTTCCGCGATCGTCCGGTCGACCGCATGCTGCACCGCCTTTGCGGCGTCCGGCTTTCCGGCCCATTCCAGCAGCATTTTAGCGCTGAGCACGGCCGCGATCGGGTTGGCGATGCCTTTCCCGGCGATGTCCGGAGCGCTGCCGTGTACGGGCTCGAACAGCGCGTAGCGGTCGCCCACGTTGGCGCTGGGCGAGAGGCCCATGCTCCCGATGAGGGCCGAGGCCTCGTCCGACAGGATGTCGCCGAACAGGTTGGTGGTCACGATGGTGTCGAACCGGGACGGATCCCGGACGAGATAGTACGCGGCCGTATCGACCAGCATGTCGTCGTACGGTACGCCCGCTGCGGTGGCGACCGAGATACAGGCATCCCTGAACAGCTCGCAGGACTTCATTACGTTCGCCTTGTGCACGATGGTCAGCTTCCTGATGCCCGGCCTCCGGCAGGCCACACGCGCGATACGCTCGCTGGCTTTTCTGGTGATCAGCCGCACGCTCCGCACCTCATCCGGGGTCACGGTCTCCAGCCCGGCGTAGAGGTCTTCGCTGTTCTCCCGGTAGATGACGAAGTCCACCTGCCGCGGGGAGACCGGGTTCGACTTGAACGGGCGGATGTTTGCGTACAGCTCCAGGTCCTTCCTCAACGCGAGGATGATGCTCCGGTACGGCTTGCCGGGGGGCGAGGTGATCGCGCCGAACAGAACGCAGTCGCAGCCCCGGACGACGTCCATATCCCCGTCTGTCATTGCCTTGCCTTCCCTCAGCCAGCGCTCGTGGCCTACGTCGACGTGGACGAATTCTGCATCGGGTAAGGTCATCTTTAAAACGTCACGGGCGACAGGCACGACCTCCTTTCCGACGCCGTCGCCGGGGAGCACCGCGATCTTCACCGTTGCCGCCTCCGGTAGGCGACCAGGCCCCCTGCGTCCAGGATGTCCTGCAGGAAGCCCGGCAGCCGGGTGCTCGCGTACCGGGCGCCGCCCGCCGTGACGTAGCCGCCGTCCAGGTCGACCTCGATGATGTCGCCCTTCTGTACCGCGTCGAACACGTCCGCCTCGACGATGGGCAGCCCGACGTTGATGGCGTTCCGGAAGAAGATCCGGGCGAATGATTTCGCGATCACGCAACTGATGCCCGCGTACTTGATCGCCAGCGGCGCCTGCTCCCGGGAGGAGCCGCAGCCGAAGTTCCTGCCCGCGACGATGACGTCGCCGGCCGCCGGCCGGAACGCCGGGTCGATGCCTTCCATGGCATGCTCCGCGAAGACCTTAAAATCCGCCGACCGGAGGTACTTGCCCGGGATGATCACGTCGGTGTCGACGTTGTCGCCGTACTTCCAGACACTGCCCCTGAGCTTCATACGTATCGCCTCGGGTCCGTGATCCGGCCGTTCAGCGCCGTGGCGGCCGCCGTCAGCGGCGAGCCGAGGTATACGGCGGCGCCCTTGCCCATGCGGCCCCGGAAGTTACGGTTCGTCGTCGACAGGCAGGCCTCGCCTTCGGCCAGCACGCCCATGTGGCCGCCCAGGCAGGGCCCGCACCCCGGGTTGCAGATGGTCGCGCCCGCGTTGAGCAGCGTGGCGGCGACTCCGGTCTCGACGGCTTCCAGCATGACGGCACGGGACGCCGGTATGACCAGCGTGCGGCACTTCACCTTGCGGTTCTTCAGGATGGACGCGGCCGCCGCGAGGTCTTCCATCCGCCCGTTGGTGCAGGAGCCGATCAGTACCTGGTCGATCGCGACGTTCTCCACCTCGCCCGCGTCCCGGACGTTGTCGACGTCGGGCGGGCAGGCGACCTGGGGCGAGAGGCCGGCCACGTTGAAATCGATCACATCACAGTATGTCGCGTCTTTTGAGGCGTAGGCCGGCCGGTAGTCCTCCGCGGCCCTGCCGTTGATATAATCGAACGTCCGGGCGTCCGGTGGTACGATGCCCGCCTTGCCGCCCATCTCGATGGCCATGTTGCACAGCGTCATACGGCCGGCCATCGACATCTCCCTGATCGTCTCGCCGTAGAACTCCACGGCCTTATAGGTCGCGCCGTCCGTCCTGATCGCCCGGATGACGTGCAGGATGACGTCTTTCGGCGCCACCCCGGGCGGCAGCTCGCCGTCCACGGTCACCTTGATCGTCTCCGGCACCCGGAACCACAGGCGCCCGGAGGCATAAATTTCGGCCATGTCAGTAGCGCCGACGCCCGTGGCGAAAGCCCCGAAGGCGCCGTAGGTGCAGGAGTGAGAGTCGGCCCCGATAACGACCTTGCCGGGCAGCGCGAAGCCGTACTCGGCCATGAGCTGATGGCAGATGCCCTCGCCCACCTCGTACAGGTGCGTAATCTTCTGGGCAGCAGCCCATTGCCTTATCTCTTTCTGCAATTGAGCCGTGTTCTCATTGTTCGCGGGCGCCAGGTGGTCGAACGGTATGATGATCCGGCCGGGGTCCCATACCTTATCTACCCCCATCTCCCTGAACGCTTTGACCGCAAGCACCGAAGTCCCGTCGTGGCTCATCGCATAGTCCACGCCTGCCACGACGAAGTCCCCGGCGTTAGCCGGTTTTCCGGATGCCCTGCCCAGTATTTCCTCGCTTATGGTTCCCAAGCGTAATCACACCTTCGAAAATGATGATGGAAAATTATTAGTACGCAGGATATATATGAATTGTTGTGAGCGAAAATTTCGGTAGCGAAATTTCCGTTCGTTATGGTGATTCTATGCCTGACGCTTCCAGAGCTTTGTCGTTGTACTCTAAAAACGAGTGGGCGAAATACCTCCCTTCGGAACTGGGTGAGATAGAGATTTGCGATGTCACCCTGCGGGACGGAGAGCAGACGCCCGGCGTCGCCTTCACGAAGGACGAGAAGATCGACATCGCGCGGATGCTGGACGAGATGGGCATAGAGATCATCGAGGCGGGATTTCACTGTGACGCCGACATGGCCGGAATTTTCGTGGGCACGTCCGACCTGCACTTACAGTACAAGCATCATAAGACACAGGACGAGGCTATCAACTGTGCCGTTGAAGCGCTGGAGTACGCGAAGCGCCACGGGCTGATCGTAAGGTATGCCGCCGAAGACTCGACGCGGACGGATCTCGACTTCCTGAAGCGGTTTTACAAGGCAGGCGAAGACGCAGGGGCTGACTATGTCAGCATTGCGGACACCGTAGGCATCATGACGCCGGCGACCATGCGGTTCCTGGTGGGCGAGGTCAAGAAAGCGGTCAGGGTCCCGATCTGCGTGCACTGCCACGACGACCTGGGCAACGCTGTTGCGAACACGATCGCCGCCGCCGAGGCCGGCGCTAAGCAGCTGCACACGACCACGAACGGCATCGGCGAGCGGGCAGGCAACGCGTCGCTGGAGGAGGTGCTGCTGAACCTGCGCGTCCAGCACGGCGTCGAGAAGTATGACCTCTCGAAGGTCGTGGAACTGTCGAAGACCGTGGAGCGCTACTCGGGCATCGCTCTTGCGAAGAACAAGGCCGTCGTGGGCGATCACGCCTTTGCCCACGAGTCGGGCATCCACATCGCCGCGCTGCTCGAGCACGACCGGACTTACGAGCTGTTCAGCCCCGATCTGGTCGGTGGCAGGCGCGAGTTCATCCTGGGCAAGCACAGCGGCGGCGCCGCGCTCTGTTACATGGCCCGCCAGATGGGATACACGCTCAGTAAAGCGGAGACGAACCAGGTGCTCTGCGAGATCAAGCGGCTGAGCGAGATGAAAAAGTCCCTCCGCCGCGACGAGCTGCGGGAGCTCATCGCCAGCACGCTCGCGCTGAACGGCAGCCAGGATATTGCGGCTCCCTGATATCGCCGTCCCGGCGATCACTTGTTTTTCAGCCCGTACCGGTCGACGTACACGGTATCGTAATCCGAGCGGGCATCGGCGATCGTCCCCCCGAGCCTCGTCTCCAGCCCGATCAGCTTGTCCGCCAGCATCGGCCCGTTCAGCGTACCTATGCTCGCGTTATCCTCGCCTTCCAGCGTCCGCTCCAGCCAGGCGTCGCACTTCGTATAGATTGACAGCCGTGCCACGGGCTTCTTGCCCGGGTCGCTCTCCAGCCGCAGGCTCATGGCGTGCGGCACCAGCGACCGGGTGACGCCCGTGGCGTGGCGGACGTACATGTAAGTGACGCCATGGATGTCGCAGGCCGGCTCGTAGTCCTCGTCCGCCGCCATGATCGACCACCGGCGGTCCAGCGCCTCCCGGATGGCGTCCGCCGGCAGCGGCAGCGGCTGTTCGAACAGCGTGTGCCGTTCCCCGCATTCCACCTGCGTCGGGAAAAAGATGTCCTCCGTGGCATTCAGGGCCTCCTCGACCAGATCCAGCAAACACCCGTGCCCGAACACTCCATACTCTTCCGGCTTCAGCGGCACCTCGATGGTCCAGCGTCCGACGTACTTATCGCGCCAGCACCAGGGATAGGTCGTGAAGCTGTTGTCGAGTTTCCTGTCCACGCGGTATTATCCGCCGCCGGGAGGCATATCATGTCCCGGCGAAAAAGACGATGATCTATTATTCCTGCCTGCGTTTCGCGCCGGGCGGACAGGCTCCCCTGACCGCATAGACCTTCAGCCCCGGCGCCTGCAGCAGTTTCCGCAGGTCGTCCCCGGCGCGATCGGCGTCCAGGCCGCTGGCATCCGCGACTATGCAATCGTCCCCGAACACGGCGGTCAATAGCGGGACCACGTCCGGCACTTCCTGGCCCCCGGTCATGGCGGCCTCGCCGTTCACGAAGACGACGGCGAGCACCCCGTAGCCGTTGTATTTCGCGTTCAGCAGCGCGGGGAGGCCCGTGTGGAGCAGGCCGTAGTCGCCGAGCATGGCGACGCCTTTCTCGATGAAGCCGCTGGCCACGCTGGCCGGGGAGCCCAGAGAGCAGGCCACGTCCACCATGCTGTAGGGCGGATTAGTCGTCAGGATGGGGCAGCCCACGTCGCTGGCGACTTTGACGCCCAGCGCCTTGATCGCCTCGTAGACCGGGGCGAAGGGGCACCCGGGGCAGAGGCCGCGCGCGAAGCCGCGGGATTGCATGGTCTCGGGCTCGATGGGCACTGGCGGGCGGGTTTCCATGATGTGGGATACGGCATCGAGGATCTGCTGCTCGTCCAGCCCGCCCCATTGGGGAAGGTGCCCGGTCAGCCGGCCTTTCACCTTCGGGGATGGGGCCTGCGACTCGATGAACGTGGAGGCCTCCTCGCAGACGAGCACCGCGTCCATCTCCGCCACGAAGTCGTCCACCTTCTTCCGGGGGAACGGGTTGACCATGACGAGCGACAGGTGCGACATCCGGTTCGCCGCCGCGATCGCCGCCGCGGGCACCGACGCGTAGCCGGACGAAATGATGCCGAGCTTACCCTTGCGGACGATCCGGTTCATCGGAGTGCCGGCCGACCTGCGGACCGCCAGGGCCCAACCGTCCTTCAGGTACCTCTGTCGCTTGCCGATCATCGTGTACTGCCATACATCCCGGCTCAGCTTCTTTTCCGCTACCGGCGCCTTTCGACGGTTGACCGGGCCGGTAGCGGCCAACACCGGATCGGTCACCCTGACGACGACCGGGGCGCTGATCTGCTCGGATAGCATGATGCCGTCGACGATCGACTCGTATAATTCCCCGGGCGTGGAAGGATCGTAGACGGGAACATCGCCAAGCCTTCCGTACCACCGGGAGTCCTGCTCGTTCTGCGACATGGCCGCACCGACGTCGTCTCCCGCGATAACGACTATCCCCGCGCCGATGCCGTGCGTGGCCGAAATGACGAGAGGGTCGGCCATGACGTTGAGGCCCACGTGCTTGGCGACCACGACGGCCCGGCTGCCGCACGCCGAAGCCCCCAGCGCCATCTCGAACGCGATCTTCTCGTTGAACTGCCATCGCGCCTCAAGGCTCGACGCTTGCAAGCCTGACTGCTGCAATGCCGAGAACAGGCCGTTGATCGGGAATCCCGGCACACCTGCCGCGAGCCGGACGGCGGCGTCCTCGATCGCGGCCCGCGCGGCTTCCGTCCCGGTCATGATATCAGGCATATGTAAAAAATGGCGCTGATGCGATAATAAACTTGCCACCTCAAGCCGCCAGGAGGCCAAAAGAAGAGTCCAAGACGCCACTTTAGAAACTAAGAGGCGCCAAGGGGCCAAGATTTATTTTTAATGGTTCTTCTGCGTTTTTCGGATCTGCCGATTCAATGAAAATGGGCTTCGTTTCGGGGGCCTGTCGTACCAGTA
>MVRA01000099.1 GCA_002067315.1 Methanocella sp. PtaU1.Bin125
TATTCGGCGTCGTGGACGATGATGGCTGCTTCGGCCTGCTCGATCATCGGGTCCATCAGCGCCATGCGGCCGCGGACGCCCGAGGGCACCTCGATGGCCGCGTACTTCAGCCCCTTCTTGGGGTCGTCCGGCGTCATGTTCATGGGCGGTGAGTCCAGGCTGGCATTGGTCACCTTCTTCCGCACCTCGGACATGAGCGCCAGCGGCTCGTGGCCGAAGCGCTCCACGAGGTCTGCCAGTATCAGGCTGTTAGGGGGATAGATGAATATTTTCATGGCTTTTCTCCGTCCTCTGTCATTTGATCTATGATTTGCTTGAACCGATCAACGTCAATGTTCTTCGGCCGCGGCTGCACGACCGCCCTGCTGCCACGGTCCACGAGCACCAGGCCCTTCGATATGTCGGGGAGCAGGTCGATCTCGTACTTGAGCTGGTGGAAGCCCGGCCTGGGCCCTCCGCCCCGGTCGGCCCGGCATCGCCGGGAGTCGCCCGGCGGGTAGCCGCGCTCCTTCACGAAGATCTTGTGCGGGCTGACCTTTCGCAGCTCGCGGATCAGGTGGTCCACCTCCGCGCGCTTTCCGGTGACCATCAGCCCGTAGCAGGTCTCCTTTACCGAGACGTCGGCCGTGATCTTGTACGCCTCGATGGCCACCTCGGCGGGCAGTATGGAGCCGGAAAGGACCACCATTTTTGTGACGGCCTCGTCTGCGTTCGCCTTCGTCATCATCGCGCCTCCGTGAAGTAGATACGGTCTTTCTCTCGGGCTTTGCGGAGCTTCTCCACGTCGATCACCCGGCCGATGATGTTGGTGGCCGCGTACTTCTCGCCCGTGGGCCCGAACTTGGCGCTCTCGCTGAACCGGACGCCGATCATGCCAACGTGCTTCGCCGCCATGTTGGTCAGGCCGATCTCGCCGGTGGCGATCGTCTGGTCTTCTTCCGGCTTATTTTCCGGGATGAGCTCGATGACCTGCACGGGCCTGCCCTTGAACAGCATGGTGTCCTCGTACTTGAAGAAGACATCCAGCGCGCCGACGGACTGCATCTTCAGGCCGGACGCCCGGCTGAAGAACTCGGTCGAACGCGGCGCCGCCTTACGGTAGAGCTCGATCTCCACCAGGCTCTGCCGCGGGATGCTGGTAATCTTCACCTGCCCGCCCGAGACGATCTCCATCGTCGTCTCCGGCTCCTGCCCGACCACGACGGCGCCTTCGCCCTGGTAGCCGGCCTTCTCGTATTTGACGCCCCGGGATGCCAGGAATGCCTCCGCCTCTTTCAGGCCCATGCCGAGGACGCTGAGCCGTTGAGGCACCGCCCTGACGGCGATGGCCTGTCCTGGCGAGGCCATCCGGGCCAGTTCCAGCCCGCTGGTGACCCGGCCGATGATGGAATGATAAATATTGGACGTCATGTCCGCCTTGGAAATGTAGATACGGCCCCTGCCGGCCCCGTCGGTCCTGATGCTTACCGTGCCCTCGCTGCGGGCGGCCAGGTTCTCGTACGGGCATAGCTCGCCCAGCATCGTGTCCGTGGAGACGAACGTGCTGGCGGCGAAGTCAACGGGGAACGTGCCGTTCATGACCGCCGCGTAGAAGTGCTCGGCGCCATCCTTGGCCTTCGGGGTCAGCTCGACCTCCAGGTCGGTGTGCAGCTCCATGCCGTCTTCGACGGGCAGCGACTCGTCGGTCGTGACCAGCTTGTTGGCGAACTTCTCCAGCCGGATCACCGGCTCGACGGACCGGATGGTGTCGTCCATGCCGAGCATGGCGATCACGCTCTTGCCCGAGACGACGCGGGCAAACGGCTTGCTCTTTGCGCCATAGTCGGAGGAATGGTTGGACTTCGAAATGATCAGATAGGAATTCTTCGCGTCGTAGCCCCCGGTGCCCAGGCTCACGTCCCACGCCCGGTACTCGATCTCGCCCCGCCCCGGCTGGACGTCGGAGGCGAACGGCCCGAAGGCCACGGCCTGCCCGTTTGCCCATTTCAGCTTTCCGCCGGCCAGCCGGTCGTAGCTCTTCAGCCAGGCGTCCTTGCGCTCGCCGGCCAGCTCGATCCTGAACTCGCCCTTGCTGGTGATCACCCGGAACTCGGTCGCTACCTCCTTCCGGGCCTCTTCCCGGCCGCTGACGATGCCGATGATGGTCCCGGGCACCCGGCGGATGCCCGCGGCGGCCAGCGCGTCCGCGATGCGAGAGCCGGCGGGGACGGCCAGCTTCTTCCCGTTTACCTCGACGACGATGTCTCCGCTCACTTTACCCTTGCTCCTCGCAATTTCTGCCTCTCCTCTGTAGAGTACCTTTTTAAATCATATACTTTCTATCAGGTGAAATTACAGCCAGCGCTACGGGCTTGCCTGAAAAATGTCGGGTCACGGGCCGTGCGCCATGATCTGGCGTTCCTGCTCCGTGACCTTGGCCAGCACGGCATCGACGTTGCCGATGTCCACGATCTTTCCGGCACGCATGAGCATGACCCGGTCGCAGACCATCCGGACGAAGTCCATGTCGTGGGACACGATGATGAACGTCTCGCCGATCTCCTCCCGCGACGACAGGATCGAGTTGGCCACGTCCCGCTTGGTGAACGGGTCCATGGTGCCCGTCGGCTCGTCCAGCACGACCACCCGCGGCTCGCGGATGAGCACCTGCGCCAGCGCGACCCGGTGACGCTCGCCTTCGGAGAGCTCGCCCGGGTACTTGGACAGCACCTCGTGGGCCTTGTCCTCGGCGAACCCCGCGATCACGAGCGTGTGAATGGCCTTGCGCTCGGCCAGCTCGGCCGGGAAGTCGAGGCCGATGGCGTCGGTCAGGTTGTCGACGACCGTCCGGTGCGGGTACAGGTCGTACTCCTGGTGCAGGAGGCCGACGTACATCTTGGCCCGGCCCCGGGCGTAGTAGCCGGGCTCGAGCATGTTGACCCAGTCGTCGCCGATGCGTACCTCGACCATGCCGTGGGCGTCTTCCATGTTTCCCGTGATCGTGTTGGACAGCGATGTCTTGCCGGCGCCGCTCACGCCCACGATGCCGAAGATCTCGCCCTCCTTGACGTCGAATGAGATGTGATTGATCGCTTTGATCACGCCGCGGTCGATGGACAGGTAGACCTTCTCCAGGTCCTCGACCCGGACGATGGGCTGGCCGGCGACGTACTCTTTCTTCTCCACGACCTTCTGGGACTTCATGAACTCTTTGATAACGTCCTCGGGCTTGCCGTCCATCTTGATCTCGCCGCTGTCCAGCAGGACAGCCCGGGTCGCCATGTCCTGGATCGTCTCCTGGAAGTGCGACGTGATCAAAACCGTCATGTTATAGTCTCTGGCGGCCTGGATGATGCCCTGGTGCACGATCTTCGCCGTCTTGGGGTCCAGCGTGCCGGTAGGCTCGTCGGCCAGCAGCAGCATCGGCTCCTTGGCCAGCTGCCTCGCCAGCACGACCCGCTGCTTCTCGCCGCCCGACAGGTCGCGGGCGATGTGCATCATGCGGTGTGATAATTTTACCTGGTCGATGAGGTCCGCGGCCCGCTGTACGAGCTGCGACTGGGTGTGAGTACTCGAGTATTCGACGTCTTCCAGCGCCTTCATGACGTTCTCGATGACCCGGTCGTCGCCGTAGAGCGCGAAGGTCCGCTGGATCATGATGGAGATGCGCCGGGAAATGGCCCGCCGGTCCAGGTCGTCCAGGCCGATGTCGAGGATGTCCACGTCCCACGGAGCCATCTTTCCGCCACAGGCAGGGCAGGGCTTGCCGATGCCCGACGGCGGGTTGACGTAGCCACAGGCCTCGCAGCGGGACGTATGGAAGACCACCGAGCCCTGGGCCGGAATATCCTCGTCGAGGCCGCGGATGACGTGCAGCAGGATCGTCTTGCCGGCACCGCTTCTCCCGATGATGCCCAGCACATCGCCCTCGTTGATGGTGAGGTTGATATTGTTCAACACGGTCTGTTTTCCGTACTTCACGTATAGGTTCCTGACGTCGATGAAGGCAGTCACTCCGAGTTCCTCCGGGCGATGATTGTAGCGTTTGTCGCGATTGTAGCAGTCATGTTCGCTCTCTTGATTCTAACTATTTGTGCAGTCCATGCTATGTAAACTTTTCTTGATGGCGCCCTCGACGTCCCTGATATCGTAGACGACGGCGTCGGCGGAGTCGTACAGGGCCGGAGGGCGCGGGTCTTCCTGCTGCACCGTCAGGATGGCGACGTCCGCAGCCTCCAGCGCAAGCCGGTCGTTGATGCCGTCCCCGACCATGACCACCCGGTCATACCGCCGCTTGAGCGAGAGCACCAGGTCCCGTTTGCCGGCGGGCTGCAAAGCATCAAATACCTGTGATTCGGGGATGCCAAGCTCGGCGGCAAGGGTAGAGAGCGACCTGCGATTGTCCCCCGAGGCGATATACACGTCGGCGTCTGACGTGCGAAGCCGATCGATCATCGGTTTCACGCCGGAGAAAATCCTGCCGCCTGTCGCAAGCACATACAGTATCGTGGCACGGGGCACGTCCACGATAAAGCCCATATTGACATAATATATATCTTTGCACTTAAGCTTAACCGCGGCGATCGCATCCTGCATATCGCCTATGGTGGCGAGGGTATCCCCCAGCGTCGCGGTCTCGATGCGCTCGGTGGAGCAGCGGCTGCTCCGGCAGATGACGTCCAGCCCGATACCGGCCTGCTTGATGTACGAGGTCAGCGACGTCCCCGGGCTCATGCCGTCGAGAAACTCGAAGGTGTCCACTTTCAGCGCGACCAGGGCGCAGCCCCGCTTCAGCGCGACGATGTTGGTCGACGCCACGTTCTCGAGGATGATGCCCTTTCGGACATCTTTTGCGACCCGGTAGACCTTCAGCAGCGTACCGGCGCTATCGAATACCACAGCCGTTTTCATGGTCATTGCCCCGTGATGTACCTTTTGTCACTTAATCGGGGTGTACCGGAGAATACGCCGGGCACCCGGTCACCATGGAAGGGCGGATTAACGCCGTTAAGCCGTAATTCATGGCGACATAATCCACTATTATATGAGTTACATGGCAATTATACTTTCTGTAGCATCTGTCAGAGAGGGCTCGCCACATCCCACATCGTGTTGAAATTACTTTGCATGAACGATGAGACCTCCCGGTTCGGCGTCCAGATGGCGACGATATTGTCCGGGTCCGGCACGTCGTCCTCTACTCTGGAAAAGATGATGAGGATCTCGCGCCCGTCCACGACGACGAACTTAATGAACGGCGTATTCAGGAGCTTCATGTCGGGCACGATCGGCGACAGCGCCGCCACCAGGTCGATCTGCCCCCGCTTCAGGACGATTTTCGGACGGGTGATGATGCGGACGCTGATGCCCCGCTTTCGCGCCGCGACGAGGTATTTCCGGGTCTGCGCGATCTCTTCTTCGGAGTAGAGCGCGCCCAGCATGGCGATGTCGCTTTTCGCCCGGGCCATCATGTCCTCGATCTTCGGGATGATGTTGCCCATGCCCCGGAGTATCCAGACTTTAGGTGCATCCTTGTCTACCTGCCGATCGAAGACTGCAGACAGCTCGGAAGACGCGTACTCCGCATCGGCATACAGCAGCTGCTTGCGCTCTTCGATGGCCTCTTTCGGGTAGCGGGCCCGGTACGTCAGCGGTCTGCCGCGCTCGATTTTAACCCAGCCCTCTTCATGGAGTCGCTTGAGCACGTCATAGATCTTCGACCGGGGCACTTCCGCCTCTTTAGCGACCATTTCTGCGGTGGACGGGCCGATGGCGACCAGCGCGGCGTAGGATTTGGCGCCGTAGTAGGTGAGCCCGATCGATTGCAGGGAGTAAATGACTTTCTCGTCGAGTTGCATGGCGAACTCCCGGAGGCCTCGCACCAGTGCGGCCATACGAAATGACGGGCACTTCGTCCGGCCATCCGTGTCTTTTCATTTCATACTGCAAGAGTGACAACATGTATATCTATTCGCGTCTTTATATTATTATGTTAAGGCAGCGTTAACTAAACCGGAAATGCTGGAGCGTTGTCATATGAAGGTATCACAGGTCAAGGACTTCGAGAGCGCGAAGAACCCGCACAACGTGGACTCGCGCATCCTCTACAGCACCGACAAAGCCATGGTCGTCCACATATTGCTGAAGCCGGGCGAGTCCCTCCGGAGACATATCACCCCGGTAGACGTCGCCTTTTACGTCCTGGAAGGCAGGGGGACGATAGAGATTGGCGAGGAAAAGGCCGAAGCGGGGCCGGACACGATCATCGAGAGCCCGGCACGGATCCCCCACCGGTGGATCAACAACGGCCCGGGCGTCCTGCGGGTGCTCGTGATGAAGCTCCCGCGGCCGACGGAGAATACCGTCGTGCTGTAAAGGCCCCTTTTAATCTTATTTTACCCTCACGAAGTGACACCTTTTTTATATACTCTGACGCCGACCATTATATTATGGCAATCCCGGTGGCGATGATCGGCCTGGGGCTGGTCTTTATCCTTATGGCAGCCGCAGCACTGCTGCTTATAAAAGGAAAAATGAGCAGTATAGCCTCCCTGCTCCTGCTTGCCGCAACGATACTCGGGCCCGGGCTGGCGCTGGGCGGCCTCCCCGATCCGGTCCCGCCGCTTCAGCAGATACCCTGCGGCATCGTCCGGGGTACGGTGAACCCTGTGCCGGCCGCAGGCCTCGCGGTGCTGCTGCTGGCTTCGCTGCTGGCCGGCCGGCTGTTCTGCGGGTATGCCTGTCCGCTGGGCGCGGTCCAGGAACTGCTGGCCCGGCCGGTGAAAAAGAAAATGAAGGTCAATATGAAAGCGGCCCGCATCGTCCGGCTGTCCGTGCTCGCCGCATTAATCGCGGCCGGCGCGTTTGCCGTCTTTTATCCGGCGATAGATCCGATGGCTGTCTTCTCGCTCCGCCCGAACTGGTACCAGCTGGCCCTGTTTGCCGGGATAGCGGTCGCCGCGGTGTTCGTGTACCGGCCGTGGTGCACCCTGTTATGCCCGTTCGGGGCGCTGGCGGAGCTGGCCGCGCGATTCAGCCCGTTCCGCCTGCGTGCGGACGCGAGATGCAACGACTGCGGCGCCTGCGATCGGATCTGCCCGGCGGGACAGTCGGTCCGGAAAGGCAGTCTGACGGACTGCTACTATTGCGGCCGTTGTATCAGGGCCTGCCCGAAAAAAGCCATATATGCCGCGCACGGGGCCCGTACGACAGGAGATGCCCGACCACCGATAGAGCAACCATTAAATAGACAGGTTTGAGAACTATATATTTTGGAACGGTGAACCCATGGAGCCGAGTGAACCGAAGAAAGTGGTAATGATACTGGAAAACCTCAGCTGTCCCGACTGCGCCCTGAAGATCGGCGTGGCGCTGAAGCGCAGCAAAGGCGTACTGAGCACCGAGGTGCTCTACACGACGAGCAAGCTGAAGGTCGCCTACGACCCGGCGCTGACCACCGTGGAGAACATCGCGAAGATCGTCGAGGACATTGGCTACGGGGTCAAAGAGATCAGGCAATAGGGACGCGAAGGTGGGACTATGGGAGACAAATGCTACTGCGGGCTGAACATGAGCGACCTGGCCCGGGGCGCCGAGCCGCGGGACTACGGTTTCAGGAAAGTGATCTGCGCCGGATGCGGCAAGGAATTTTACACGGACATCAAGGACAAGACGAAGTGCTTCGACTGCGAAAAATAGCCGGACCGGTGCCATGGCGAAGCTGAAAGAGCTAAAAAAGTTTTACCGTAAGAACGCGAAGCTCATCGCTACCGTGACGTCAGGCGTCTTAATAGTCGCCGCCTACGTGTCTGGCGAGCTGGGGCACGTACCGGTGAGCAGCGCCCTCTGGGTCCTGGCAGCGATCACCGGCGGCTTCGAGATCGCCCGGAGCGCCCTCGTACAGCTCCGCTATAAGGTGCTGGGCATCCAGGCGCTGGTCACCATCGCCGCCGCCGGGGCGATCCTGATCGGCGAGTACTGGGAGGCCGCCGTCGTCGTCTTTTTGTTCGAGCTCGGCGGCTACCTGGAGGCGCTGACCGTCGACCGGACCCGGAACGCGCTCCGGGCGCTGATGAGCCTTGCACCGGCGACCGCCTCGGTCCGGCGAGGGGACGATATCCTCACCGTCGCGCCTGACGAGGTCAGGCCCGGCGAAGTGGTGATCGTCAAGGCAGGGGAGAAAATCCCGGTCGATGGCACGGTCGCTAAGGGCGAGGCCCAGGTGAACCAGGCGTCGATCACCGGCGAGTCGGTGCCGGTGAGCAAGAGCCCAGGGGACCAGGTCTTCACGGGCACGATCAACGAGATCGGCACCATCGAGATCGCGACCACCCGGAGCGGCGAAGACACCACGCTGGCCCGGATCATCACGCTGGTAGAGGAGGCGCAGGAAGAACGCGCCCCGACCCAGCAGCTGATCGAGCGGTTCGCCAGATACTATACGCCGGCCATCATCCTGCTGGCGCTGGGCGTCTTCGTCGTGACGAGGGACATGCTGGTCGCGCTGACGCTGCTGGTCATCTCGTGCCCCGGGGCCCTGGTCATCTCGACGCCCATCGCGGTCGTATCCGGCATCGGCAACGCCGCAGGCCATGGCGTCCTGATCAAAGGGGGCTCGCACCTCGAACGGGCGGGCCGGATCGGCATCGTGGCGCTCGACAAGACCGGCACGCTGACCCGGGGCGAGCTGGAGATCGTCAACGTCCGGGCCTTCAAGGGCACGGAAGAAGAGGCGCTCTTCAAGGCAGCCGTCGCCGAGAAGATGTCCGAGCACCACCTGGGCCGGGCGGTGCTGAAAAAGATACCGCCGGGTACCGCCATACCGGACCCGGACGGGTTCAAGGTCATGCCGGGCCGCGGGGTCGTCGCAGGCTACGCGGGAAAGAAGATTGTCGTGGGAAACCGCCGGCTGCTCGCCGAAGGCGACTGCACGCCGGCCCCGGAGGTCGAGGCGTACGTCCGCGGCGAGGAGGAAAAGGGAAGCACCGCCGTCTTTCTGCTCGAGGACGGGGCGTTGCTGGCTGTGCTTTCGCTGGCGGACACGGTCCGGGCGGAAGCGAAGGAATTGGTGGCCAGCCTGAAGCTCGCCGGCGTCAAACGGATCGTCATGCTCACCGGCGACAACGAGCGTACCGCCCGGGCTATCGCCAGTCGCCTCGGCATCGACGAGTACCGGGCCGACCTGATGCCGGAGGACAAGGTCAACGCCATCAAGGAGCTGAAAAAGCAGGGCGTCGTCGCCATGGTCGGCGACGGCATCAACGACGCCCCCGCCATGGCAGCGGCCGACATCGGCATCGCCATGGGCGCCGCCGGCACCGACGTGGCCATCGAGGCGGCCGACGTCGCGCTCATG
>MVRA01000100.1 GCA_002067315.1 Methanocella sp. PtaU1.Bin125
CTGAACCCGGGAAAGCGCCGGCAGACCTCGGGCCGGGTCTCGTGGATGCTGCACGTGACCGGCGTCCCTTCGATCATGTACCCGCAGCCCCCGTTTTTCGGCAACACGTAGCTGCCATCGGCGCTGGCCAGGCCGCTGACGACGGATAGCGCCAGCGCTATCCGGCCTTCGTCCTGGCCGGCGAGCCGGTCTGCCAGCTGCCGGACGATGATAGAGTCGATGTCGGGCGCTTCTACCGGGCCCCACGGCCGGGGCTCGAGCGAAGCCAGGATGTCGTATCGCTCCTCGTCGACCCACCGTAACGCGTCCAGCAGGTCCACCTCCACCCGCCAGGGGCGGCGGCAGCAGTTACCGCAACGGGCACAGTCAAAGACCTTGACCGATTTTTCCACCCGGAAAGGGCTGCGCGGGCAGGTCAGGTAAGCTTCGTAGGCCGCGTATAGTTGCTCGGTCGTATAGTCATACGACTTGTTCTCCCTGACGGCTGCAAAAAATTCGGCACGACTCATCATTGATAACCACGGCCCATCGTATATAAAGAGAATTATTTTCATCACATTTTTATCTTACTATGATGCTGCCGCGCTCATCTGGATGATAACGACAGTAGTAGTTGTAAGAGCCGAACTCATGGAAATTTTTCGTGTACGATTCTCCGGCCATGAGCGGCGGCGACATATCCCCGCCCACGCATATCGAATGCTCGTCCGGGCCCCGGTTGATCCAGACGACCGTGGCGTTCTTGAAAATATAGACCTCTCCGGGCTCGAAGGTGCCGTTCTTTATCTCCACCACGGCGAACGCGCAGGTCAGGTTTCCCCCGTGGAACGAGACAGTGCCAGTCAGAGCGATCGCTATCAGTGCCAGGGCCGTCGTCAGTACTACTGCCAGCAGCACGCCAGTTTTGCGCATCCAGACAGATCAGGGCCGCCGCCGTATTAAGGCTGACAGGTAAAAAAGGCGAATTGCGCGCCCGTGTCGTATCTATGCCATAACAGATGCCTATACGTATAGCGACAGGGCCAGCACCGCGTGCGCGATGCCGATGGCGATGGTGACGGCAGCGATTCGCATGTGATTTCTTATCGTGCCTTTGATCCGGTTCTTCATCAGCAGGTAGCCATAAGCGGCGGTGGATAGCAGCGCCAGCAGCGTGAGTATGCCCGCGTAGACCACCAGCGGATAGCCGGCGACGTCGAGCAGCGCAAGCTCGCGGATCGGCTCCATCATGCGACCACCGCGGCGTGTCCGGTGAACACGCCGGTGCCGCTCGTCCTGTCAGGCGTAAGATGCAGGATATTCACGATCGGTTCCCGATGGCAAGAACTACGCTTATTATTATATAATTTGGCTGTGCCTTGATCGGGAACGGGCTATTTCACGACGATCTTGCCGGCCATCCCCGGGTGTATGTTACAGACGTAGTCGTAGGTCCCCGGCCGGTCAAAGGTCATCGAGTAGGTCTCGCCTTTGCGCAGGTCGGGCGATTCACCGAGAGCGCCCAGGTCCACGTCGTGCAGCATCGGATCGTCGTTGGTCCAGGTCACCGTGTCGCCTGCCGATACCGTGAGCTCCTGGGGCACGAACGCCCGGTTCTTCATCGATACGTGGTGGGTCTCCGCCTGTGCCGGCACCGCGAAGGCCAAGACCACCAGCACGGTCAGAAACAGAAAGATCAGCTTTTTCATCTCCATGTCCATCCCGCATGTGACATCTGCGGGGGAAGACTTAACGATGGAGCCGGGAAATGTCGCCGGTTTCCGGCATATGCCGTCATACCGCCGGACGTTTACCGGAACGCAAGATAGTCGAGCAGTCCCTTAGCGACCGCCGGGTCGTCCAGGGCCGCGACGAACGCGTCGGCGTCCCTGTAGGGCCTGCTCCGGGCGATGGCCGAGGCGCGGCTCCGGCCGACGCCGGGCAGGCTCTCCAGCGTCTTCAGTGAGGCCCCGTTCACGTCGAGCGGGTACGGGACGGCGGTGATCGACCGGTAGCCGTGGCTGACGACTTTGACGTCCGCGAACGAGCCGATCGGGATTTCGGCGGCCACGCCGGCCAGCAACGGATAGGTAGCGATCTGCCTGCCGAAGGTGACGCCGCCCTCCCGCAGCTCCATCCGCACGTCACGCAGGATTGTCCCGACAGGGGCTACCCGCCGGAGCATCTCGAGATCGATGTGCTCCCGGACTTTGTTCTTGTGGGCGTGGAACAGCCCCTTATGCTTGTTGGCGATCTTATCGCCCACTTCCCCCATGCAGGTGCCCTCGAAGGGCATCACCTGCCGGATGTTGATGCGGCGGACAAGAAGGTTATCGGCCAGGAGCGATTCGAGGAACTCGTAGTTCAGCCGGAACGTCTCCCTGGTTTCCCCCATGAGGCCGTACACGAAGTTGAGGCCGGGCAGCAGCTCCGGCAGCCCCGAGTCGCCCCGGCCGCCGCCGACCTCGTTCACGATGCGGATGGCCTCCCGGACTTCGTCGGGCTGCGCCTTCAGGCTGTTCATGCGGATGACGTGCGGGTCGGCGCTCTCCATGCCGAAGGCGGCCACGTCGCCGGGCGTATGGTACCGGACGATCGCCTTCAGGACGGCCCGGCAGGCCTCAGGGTGCCGAGCGATGGTGCCGGGGTTGGCGTTGTCCATGTGCAGCACCTTGAGCTGCGGGGCCACCGCCCGGATGCCTTTGTAGAGGCCGGTGATCGCCTCGACGTCCGGCTCCGGGAACTCGCCGTCGCCCTTCGAGCCGTAGGTGAGCAGGTCCGGCTGGCGACCGAGCCTGAAGTGGCGCACTCCGAGGTCGTAGAGCGCGGACACCTCCGCGGCGATGTCGGCGACGCTGCGGAAGTCGGGGCGGCCGTAGAAGCGCTCCGTGCAGAAAGAACAGTTGCCCCGGAAGCAGCCGCGATAGGTCTCGATCTCCGCCATGGTGTGGGGAAAGTCGGGGTGCTGCGGCACGATCCTGGCGCCCCGGACTGCCCAAGTGGCGACGTCGCGGGCCTTCCGGCGCAGCTCCGGGTCGACGGACCTGCCCTCCTCCACATAACCGGCGACCACGGCCTCGACGTCACCGGTAGCCACGACGTCGAAGCTCCGGCTGGCCCGGACGCGTGAGGCGCGCTTGCCGCCCTCCACCCCCGCGCCGAACATCGATACCGGCCCCCCGAGGATCTTCGTCGTCTCGACCGCGGCCATGAGCTTTTCCAGTTCTGGCAGCGTGGCAGGGGTACCGCCCAGATACTTTCCCGGCACGGTGACGCCTGATATCGCCACCACCAGGTCCGACTTATTCATGACATCGAGAATGGATCGATCTGCCCGCAGCTGGTCGATAGTATAGTAGAGCACCTCACAAGGCAGCGTGCCGGCCACGTATCGCGGGTACGGCGCCATGTAGGGCGGCACGCCGAGGCAGGCGGGCTCGTCCACGTACCCGTCGAGGATGACGGCGCGGGTGATCACGGGCTTCATGATGGACAATAGTATCGCATTACTGCATTAAATCGATGCCGGACTGGCCACTCTTTCCTTTGCCCGAATCAGGCGCTTGTGTAACAGATTTATAGTAATAAATCTGTAAGTATGTACGGTGATATCATGGATGAAAAATACATGCAGGCTATTAAGGCCGGTGTAATAGGTGGTGTGATCATGGCGATCGTGACCGTGATCACGCATTTCGTGCCATTTACGGGATGCTTCCTGTTCTGGGTCGGCTGGGTGGTCGCGCTCGCCGTAGGCGTGCTGGCGATCTACTTCGGCCCGAAGCTGGTCAAGGCCCTGATGGACGCGGTCATCATGTCGGCGGTGGCCGGCGCGGTCGCGGGCGGCATCAATGGCGTTGTCATCCTGCTGCTGGCGCTGCTGGGCGCTGCGGGCGCGGGCCTGGACGGATCGGTCGCGGGCGCCGGCATCGGCCTGGTGGGCGGCATCATAGGCCTGGTCGTGAGCATCATCTCGGCGGTCATCCTGGCGGTCATCGCCGGCCTGCTGTACACGGTGCTCGTGCTAAAGATTAACAAATAAGCGATAGATAATCGATTGCCGGGCAACGGCAATCTCAATATTTTTTTATAGTCATAGCGATATTATAGTCATAGTGATATATTACTGGAGGGGTAATTATGGATATTAAATATTCACAGGGTATCAAAGCCGGCATCATCGGCGGAGTGCTCATTGCTATACTAATGATCATCGGCATGGTGATCAACGTCCTCGGCTCGTGGACGTCGGCCATCATCAGCCTTTGTACGTGCCTGAACCCGCTAATCGAGGTCGTCCTGCTGATGATCGCGGGCGTCCTCGCGGTTCGCTTTACCACGGGTTTGCTGAAAGACATGAACGACGCGCTGGTCACCTCAGCGGTAGCCGGCGGCGTGGCGGGCCTCATCGCGGGCGTCGTCGCCCTGGTCGTCAACCTCATCTCGCCGTTCCTGCTCGGGACCACGTATGGCTACGAGGATATCGGGACGTCCCTGGGCATCGCCGGCCTGTCTTCGGTGAGCAGCGGAGTGTGTACCTGCCTCTGTGCTCCGGTATGGATCGTCCTGGGCGCGGTCTTCGGCGCCATCGGCGGCGCGATCTATTACGCCCTGGCGGGCAAGAAATAATCGAAGCATACACAGGACAGGCCACTGATGCCTGTCCAATCTCTTTTTGATCTGGCGATTAAAGGTTCGCCGCGTTATATTTCTATGTCGAGCGCCCGGAGCAGCTTCCGCGCCCATTTCAGCTTTTTCAGCTTCTTCGGCGTCACGTTCGTGTCGTCCAGGTCGAAGCCGATGATCCGGATGCTCTTCGCCCCGAACTCTTTTGCCAGGAACACGCACCGGTCGCCGTCGGAGAACCCGCCGAAGTTGTGGACGTGATCGAAGGGTGCCGCCTGCGTGGTGCCGATGACGTCTTTCAGCAGCGGCACCAGCTCCTTCACGGCGGGCACGTTGTCGGCGTGGGCGTGGGCGAGCACTATGGCGCCCCGCCGGTTCGCTTCGAGCAGGTCGGCGTGAGAGCCGTCGAGGTCGGACACGATGACGTCCGGCACGAAGCCCGCGGCCAGCAGCGCCGAGGTGGCGCCGTCCGCGGCGATGATCGTGTACTGCGACCGGTCGACCTGCCCGAGGTCGTCCTTCAGCCGGGGCGCCTTGCCGCAGACGAGCACGTCCCTGTCCCTGATCAATGTCTCCAGCCGGGCCAGCGCCGGGGCCGGGTCAGGCAGCATCGGGGCCATCGCCCGTGCCGCCGCCTCGTCGCCCTCAGCCGTCCAGCCGAAGTCCCCCAGGATCGCCTTATAGTAGGGCTCCCACTCCGCGTATTTCATATCTTTTCGAGCCCGATGGTGACCGGGGTGCCTTCCACGTCCCAGTCCCTGGCGAAGCCCGCGACCTCCTTAGTGTGCTTAAACTCGAGCGCGCTGGCACGCACCTCGCTGGCCGTGTAATCTTTCATGGTCTTGAGCAGGTCCAGCACCTTTCCGTCGCCCACAAAGACCTCGGCCTTGATGCGGTCCTCGACGTTCAGGTTCATCAGTTTCCGCATCTCCTGTATCCTGCGGATCAGCTCCCGGGTGTAGCCTTCCGCCTCGAGCTGTTGATCCAGCTGGACGTCGACGTAGACCTTGCCGCCCTGGAAGTCGGCGACCGCGAGGTGCTCCGGGATGACGTCCCGGAAGCCGACGATCTCCGGCGTGACCTCGACGGGGCCGACCGAAAGCTCCAGCGTATATTTCCCGTCCGTCGCGAGCGCCTGCCGCATCGCACGGCCATCCGATTTCTTCAGTTCCGCAATGACGCGGCCTGCATCGCCCTTGAACACGGGGCCGATGGCTTTGGGATTCGGGACGACCTCCACGCCGAGCTCGACGTTCGCCTCGCCGGGCGCCAGCAGCACGACGTCCTTGGCGTTCGTCTGCTCCTTGATGACGCCCGTCAGGTCCCGGACCGCCGTGACCGCGTCGCCCGTCTCGGCGGCGATCACGATCTTGCGGACCGGCCAGCGGAGTTTCCGCTTTGCCTTCTGTCTCGCGTTCGAGGAAGCCTCGACGATCTTCCGGGCGATGTCCATGTCCTTATTTAGGCGCTCGTCAAAGAGCGCAGCGTCGACGGCCGGCCAGTCGCACATGTGCACGGACAGAGGACTCGACGGGTCCACCTTGCGCACCAGGTTCTGGTACATGCGCTCGGCCATATAGGGCGTATAGGGTGCCATCAGCCGGACCGTGGTGCCCAGCACGTCGTACAATACACGGTACGCCGCCAGCTTGTCGGGATCGTCCGCCTCGACCCAGGTGCGCTCACGCACCAGCTGGACGTACCAGCGGGACAGGTCGTCGAGGATGAAGGTGATCAGCGCCCGGGTGGACTTGTGCAGCTCGTAGTTCGCCATGCCGGCGTCCACTTCCTTGATCACGGCCTGCAGCCGGGACAGGATCCAGCGGTCTTCCACCCGCAGGTGGTCTTTGACGGAGGCGAAGGTGACCTTCGCGGGGTCGAATTTATCCAGCACCATGTAGGGCAGCGGGAACCGGTAGACGTTCCAGAAGATGTTGAGCGCGCGGTTCACGTTGCCACACTCTTCCCACGAGAAGCTCAGGTCCTCCCACGGGGCGCTCTGGGACAGGACGTACAGCCGCAGCGAGTCGGCGCCGAACTTCTCGACGACCTCCTCGGGGGCGACCACGTTGCCCAGGCTCTTCGACATCTTGCGGCCCTGCTCGTCCAGCGTGAAGCCGTGCATGCACACCGCATTGTAGGGTGCCTTGCCGAAGCCGACCATGCCGGCCCCGAGCTGCGAGTAGAACCACCCGCGGGTCTGGTCGTGGCCCTCCACGATGAAGTCGGCCGGGAACCAGTCCATCTCGTCCTTCCGCGAGGGGAAATGCAGCGTCGCCCAGGAAGCGACGGCCGAGTCGAACCAGACGTCGAAGATGTCCTCGACGCGCTTCATCGACCCGCCGCACTCGCACTCCAGCCGGATCTCGTCCACGAAGGGGCGGTGCAGGTCGGGGACCTCCCTGCCGCACTCCCGCTCCAGCTCCGCCTTCGTGCCGATGACGTTCAGGCCGCCGCACTTCTCGCACTTCCAGATGGGTATCGGGATGCCCCAGTACCGCTGCCGGGAGATGCACCAGTCCCGGGCGCCGCTCACCCAGTCGTAGAACCGGGCGGAGCCGGCCCAGTCGGGGTACCAGCTGACCCGCCTGACCTCGGCCAGCATGTCCTCCTTCATGCGGCTGACGGCGATAAACCACTGGTCCGTCGTCAAAAAGATGATGGGCGTCTTGCAGCGCCAGCAGTGGCCGTATCGGTGCGTGATCTCTGTCGCGCCCAGCAGCAGCTTGCGCTCCCGGAGGTCGTCGAGGATGACGTGGTTGGCCTCTCGGATCTCCATGCCGGCGTACTTGCCGACCGTGTCGTCGTACCGGCCGTTCTCCCTGACAGGACAGTACGCCGGGATGCCCTCTTTCAGGCCCAGCTCGAAGTCGTCCAGGCCGTGGCCCGGCGCGACGTGCACCAGCCCGGTGTTCTCCCCGACGACGAAGTCCGCGAGGTAGACTTTATGCTCGGTCGCCTTCTGGTAAGGGAGGACGTCCGCCAGCGGGTGCACGTACTGCGTGCCCTTTAGCTCCTCCCCGGCTTTCGTCCAGAGGACGTGGTAGTCCGCGTAGCGTCCCATTTTCATGACGCCCTCGATCAGGTCCACGGCGACGATCAGCCGCTCGCCGTGTTTCTCATGCAGTTCCCTGACGCGATCCTCGCCGATCGCGGCCTTCATCCGGGCTACTTTGTCGGCATACTTCATCGGCTTCGGCTTGCCGTCCGAGTGATGGTCGACCAGTGTCGCCGGGTCCAGCCCGGCTTCCTGCGCCGCCTGCTCCAGCACGGCGGCCGGTATCGCCTCCACCATCGCGTAGGTGAACTCTTTATTGGCGGCGACCGCCATGTTGGCCGGGATGGTCCACGGCGTGGTCGTCCAGATCACGAGGAAACCGTTCTCGTCCTTCAGCGGGTACTTGACGTAGATCGAGTCGTCGGTCCGGTCGGCGTACTCCACCTCGGAGTCGGCGATCGCCGTCTCGCACCGCGGGCACCAGTTGACGTTCCGCAGGCCGCGCTCCAGCAGGTGCTTCTGGTAGGCCTGCTGCATCGCCCACCACGCCGCCTCGATGTACTCGTTCTTCAGCGTCATGTACGGGTCGTCCCAGTCCATCCATACCCCCAGCCGTTTAAATTGTTGGGTCATCTGGCGCATGTTCTCGATGGCGAACTTCTTGCACTCTTCCGTGAAATTGGCGACGCCGAACTGCTCGATGTCCTTCTTCGTCTTGAAGCCCAGGATGCCCTCCACCTTCACCTCGATGGGCAGCCCGTGCATGTCCCAGCCCGGGGTGTCCTTCAGGTCATAGCCGTTCATGCTGCGGTAGCGCAGCACCGAGTCCTTGATGATCTTGTTCCAGGCCGTGCCCAGGTGGATGCGCCCGGTCGTGTAGGGCGGGCCGTCCACGAAGTAAAATTTTTTGTTGCCGCGCCTCAGCTGGCGCGTCAGCCGGTAGGCGTCGCTGGACCGCCAGAACTCTTCGACCCCGGCCTCGATGTTCTTGCCGTTGTACTGCTCTTTCTCTTCCTGTATCACGTCAGATTCCTCGCAAGATAGTGATGGTGTGCGCTAGCGCTATATGAGAAGTAACGATGAAAAGCGCCGTGCATTACAGGTGGTGGTAGAATATCAGTGGCCCTTGCGGCCAATAAAGCAATCCCACGCTGTCATGTTCTTATGCACCGTATGTAAATGACGTGGACAATACTTAAATGTTGTGTATATATAGGCTATGCAGGGGATGGCGGCAACGCGCCGGCGCTCGCGCGCGAACGATATCTCTCGCAATGTACATCACGCTCTCCTTAGATGAGCTATGGCGCAGCGCGCCAGGGCGGGAGGGCGGGTTGCACATATTCCCGGCTGAAGGCCGCATACGGCAGGTTCCGGCGCACAATCGATATTTTTCCCTGTCTGCTCATGGCAGCCGAAACAATAAAGAGCGCATAAGACGTGAATCTGCACCATATGAGGCTGCTGGCAGTGGTATTCATCGCGATGGCCACCGTGATGGCTTGCGGGTGCATGGATAGTATGAACGACGGCGCAGGCGCGCCGACACCGGGCGCCATGCCGACGGCGGAGCCGGTGCCTGCCGCGCCGACGGCGCCGTCCTATCCCACGGCCGAGCCGCTGCCGACCTACAGGCCGGTGCAGAATATCACGCCCGTGCCTCCGGATGCGAACGACCCGATCATCGGCACCTGGCGGTGGAGCGACGCGAACAACAACGTCTCTATCTACCAGTTCAACGCCGACGGCACCTTCCAGCGCCGGGACGAGGACCGCAACATGACCGTTTACCTGGGCGTCTGGGAACGCAAGGGTCCGGACACGTACTTTTTGATCTACAACACGCCCACGCCGGGCGTCTCGATCGAGACGATCACCTACCATCCGGCCGCGAGCCGCATGGCCCGGGGACCTGACGTCTATACCCGGGTTTGAATAAAGCATATTAAAAAAAGTCCCTGGCGCCCTTGGCTGCCTGGCGCCCTTGGCGAGCGTGACAGGGGTCGCATAGCCTGAGCAACAACAGTGACGTAAGCTCGATCATGTCAATGTGACTCCGGTTACGAGCGCCAAGGGCGCCAGGCAGCCAAGGGCGCCAAGAATTTTCCAAAAATACAGATCGTTCTTTAGACTTTTTCCCGGTGGGCCGTGAACACCACGTCGACCGCACCTCCGGTGAAGAACCGCCCGGCGCGGGCCGCCTCAGTCCTGATAGCGGCCTCCGAGTCCCCCGGCCCGGCGACCATCTCGACGACGCACGTCTTCCCGCTCATGCTCCAGAGGCCATGGACGACGCCGTCGATGAGCACGACGGGCGTCGATTCCCCGAACTTCGTGATCACGCCGCCCTCGTAGAGCGGGGGCATGAACCGGGCCCGGTTCGCGTAAGCCTTCACGTACGGGTCGTCGGTCATCAGCATGCGGATGGTGCCGGACGGGCGTGGGCGCGACTCGATCGACCCGGCCACGCCCTCCGGCAGGAAAAACCGGCCCGGGATGCCCTCGACCTCCAGGGGGGCCATGCCGCCCGCCTGCTCGAAGGCGCTGGCGGCCTCCCCCTTCGTCAGGCCGGCCCACCAGGCGAAGTCCTCGGCGCTGACCGGGCCGTACCGGCCTGCGTACGCCTGCGCCAGCGCCGCCAGCGCGTCCGGCCGGCTCTCGTCCAGCTTCATGACGCCGAAGCGCCGCTCGAAGGTCGAGTACCGGCCCGGGTCCTCGAACGGAGTGCGTCCCACGCCGCCGCGGAGGAGCTCCCACCGCTGGTACATGGCCTGGGCCACGATGGCCACGCTGGTCGACTTTTCGACGCGCTTCCCCCGGCGGCGGACGACTTCCCGGGACATGGAGGACGGCAGGCTGTTCTTGATCTGGGGCAGGGTCTTCTCCTTTTCGCCCAGCACGTCGAGGATGGTCTTCCGTATCCGCCCGTACTCGGCGTCGTCGATGCCCCACCCGCGCAGCATGACGATCGCCCGGCCCTCGCGGTCGGCTTTCGTGAGGGAGTAGACGTGGGCCATCAGCTCCTTCGGCACGATCTGCGGCACGCCCTTCAGCCCGATCACCCGCGCCATCCGCCGGCCTGACTGCACCTCCCGGGCGATCGCCGCTTGGCTCGACCCCCGGGAGCGGACGAACAAATTATAATAAGCGGCCGGCAGCACGGACGCGTCGATGAGCAGGAGCGCCTTCAGCGCCTCGAGCGGGCTGCCGTATGGCTCAATCAGCCCCATGTTTTTCATCAAGTGAAAATTGATCGCGTCCCGGCCAAACATCGCTTGACTATGGGGGTGGATGCGTAATCAAATTATCTATTTCTCAGAATAATGCAGCCCGTCCGGCTGGTGGGCAGGCCGGGCGGTCGCGCGCGCGTATGGCAGGCCATGCCATCTGTCACGCACCGCCGGGGACGGATAAATTATTAATCATATAAACACATGCCATCTGTACAGGTGACTTTCATGGAGAAAAGCTCGCAGATATCAGGATTCTACAAATTACCGCCCCATGACCGGCTGAAGACCGTTCAGCAGCTCGCGGGGCTCACGGACGAGGAAGTAGCGACGCTCGGCAACACCGGCGCGCTCAAGCCGGAGCAGGTGGACCGGATGGTCGAGAACGTGATCGGCGTCATGCCGGTGCCGCTGGGCCTGGCGGTGAACTTCCAGATCAACGGTAAGGACTACCTCGTGCCGATGGCCATCGAGGAGCCGTCGGTGATCGCTGCAGCGTCCAACGCGGCCAAGATGGCCCGCGTCGCGGGCGGTTTCACCACGAGCAGCACCGGCCCGGTCATGCGCGGCCTGGTCCAGGTGGTCGGCATCAAGGACCCGCACAGCGCCCGGTTCGCCGTGCTGGCGGAGAAGGCGAAGATTATGGAGATCTGCAACGCGGTCGACCCGATACTCGTGAAATTCGGCGGAGGCTGCAAAGACGTCGAGGCCTACGTCCGGCAGGTCCCGAACAAGCCGAAGCACAGCATGCTGGTCGTCCACCTGATCGTCGACTGCCGCGACGCCATGGGCGCTAACGCAGTCAACACGATGGCCGAGACCGTCGGGCCCTACATCGAGAAGGTCACCGGCGGGAAGGTCTGCCTCCGGATCATCTCCAACCTCGCGGACAGGCGCCTGATGCGGGCGAAGGCCGTCTGGTCCAAAGACGCCATCGGCGGCGAGGACGTCGTCGACGCGGTGATCAGGGCCTATGAGTTCGCGCTGGCCGACCCGTACCGGACTGCCACGCACAACAAGGGCATCATGAACGGCATCTCTGCCGTGACCCTCGCCACGGGCAACGACACCCGGGCTATCGAGGCCGGCGCCCACGCCTACGCGGCGATCACGGGCACATACCTGCCGCTGACGTGCTACGAGAAGAACGAGAATGGCGACCTCGTGGGCACCATCGAGCTCCCCCTGGCCGTCGGCCTGGTCGGCGGCGCCACCGCGTCCCACCCGACGGCCAAAGCCTGCGTCCGCATCCTCGGGGTAAAGACGGCGAGCGAGCTCGGCGAGATCATGGCGGCCGTCGGGCTGGCGCAGAACTTCGCCGCGCTGCGGGCGCTTGCGACCGAGGGTATCCAGCGCGGCCACATGCAGCTGCACTCCCGGAACGTGGCCATACAGGCCGGTGCGACCGGCGATTTGATCGATAAGGTCGCCGAGGCCATGGTCAGGGAGAAAAAGGTCCGGGCCGACCGGGCGAAGGAACTGCTGGAAGAGCTTAAGCAGAAGTAATCGACACATTGATAAATGCTATAAGGTCGTGCGCCGATCCCGGGCGGCCGACCTTATCTCCTTTTTGGTGGCCCGATATTCCGGACATTAGAATCCTGATGAACCGGTTATCCTGCATAACACCGTCATACCTATTCGCTTGATTATCTCATCGTATAAGAATATTATTATGATAAATAATAATTACGTTTATATATCCATGGTTTTTGCTAATCGTTGGTGATATTTCATGGGGATGGACATGAGAGATGTCTTGATAATAACGCTGGCCGCGGCAATAGTGATGGGCATGTTTTCATTGCCGGTGGCAGCGGCGACGCCGATACAGCTGCCGAAGGTCATTCCGGATAAAGATTCGGGGCTCATCAACCAGGGACAGACACAGTTGCCGGTGACCAACCCGCAGGGATATGTTCAGACTTACAACCCGCCAGCTCCGAATCCACAGGTATTGGTGAGAGATCCTCAGTTGCCTGCAAATAATCTTCAGATAACAGGTGATTGCGGCAAGCCCGCTGGAGCTTATCCCGGATTTAGCGCAATAGATGCGCAGAGAACAACGCACCCCGTTCCCATACCATACCCGAATGCACAACAAGCTATTAACCCGCTGCCGGCAGGTAATCCTTATTGGCAGACCGGGATGAAACCGCTGCAGACCGGGCAATTCCCACAGCCAGGGCAATCGGCACCTGTACCGGGACAAACAGGGGAAGCTATTGCGTTCAGGAAATAAGAACGGGTAAAATTGTAAATAAAACCATATTTTTTTCATGATTTACTTATTTATAATAAATATGGAACCGATTACTTTTTAAACTATAACGTTGTATAATAATACATTATATTGCCAGGGCTTATAGTGCAGGCAGTCTTGCGGGGGGCATTGATACGGACGGGGAGTGTAACATATGCCATTATCATGGGACGACGATACGGGCCAGTCCAACATCGACTTCTTATTCGGCCTGGCCGTATTCCTGATGGCGTTCCTCTACGTCTTTACCTTCATCCCCGGACTGTTCGTGCCTTACCAGGCCAGCGCAGTGGACCTGAGCTCTGTCGCCTATAAGACCGGCGCTATCCTGGTCGAGGACCCGGGCTGGTACATCTATACGGTCGACGGCGTCGAGATGGGCGACCCTGCCTGGGAGGACCAGCCGATATACCGGCTGGCTCGCATCGGGCTGGCCGACGATAAGCTGACTCCTAACGTGCTTTCGCTGGACAAGGTCCGGGCGCTCGACGATATGTCCAACTATGATTTGATCAGGGACAAGATCGGCCTCTCTGGCACGCTGACCTATAACTTCAGCCTCGGACTGGTGATGAACGACACGATGACGGGCCGCCGGGTCGAGCTGCTGAATATCACGCCGGCGATCAAAGGGGATAGCGTCGAGTACATGGAGCGGAACGTGATGGTGGACACCGGCCGGCAGCTGTTCGTGGACTGCTACAGCCCGGCCATGCCCAATGCCGCATTGCACGTCCGGCTGAACGAGATGCCTGCCGATGGCCGGAACGTGACCGTTCGCGTCTTCAACGCCAGCGGACCGGGCACCATCAAATCGGTCCTGTGGCAGATCGACCCTGTCCTCGATACACCCGTACCGCTCATCTACCGGAATCAGTTCACGGTGCGTAAAAACGGCCTGGAAGTCCCGGTGCTGCCGGCCGCCTTCGGCCCGGGCGATGTGGTAGAGGTGGTCGTCTACGGCGAAGAGATCAGCGACCTGGGCATGGAGTACCTGTGGATCGTCTCGGACACGAGCGTCTTCCCGGTCACCGAAATCAGCTATTATAACGACCCGGCGTTCCCGTTAAGGAAAGTATGCTATCCGGGCGTGTTCAAGGTGGAGGTGTGGGCGAATGAGGGCATTTGACGACCGCGGCCAGATTTACACGATCGAGGGCTTTGCGTCGGCATTGATCATGGTGGGCGTCCTGCTCTTCATTTTCCAGTCGATCTCGATTGTCACGCCCCAGACTGAAAAGTCGGCCGACATGAAGCTAGGCCAGATCGCTTCCGATACGCTGATCTGCGTCGACAGGACAACGGAGGACTGCGGCAGCGATCTGAAAGCGGCTGTCGCCATGTGGAACGGCCACGCGGCCACCCATTCCGATGACGTAAGCCCGGGCGAACCGGATATCGGGCGCCTGGACTCGCAGATCCGGGGCATGCTGTCGGGCGATATCGCTTACCGGGTCGAGCTTTCGTATTACGACGGCAGCGCCATGAAGATTACGCCGGTGATCATCCACGGAGTGCCCGGCGACAACTCGGTCGTGGTCTCCCGGCTGGTCACGCTAAACGACGACGATCGACTCAGCGGTTTCTGGACGGCAAATAACCGTTTCCCGCAGGTGATCGAGGTACGGCTGACCTGCTGGTACCTGTAGGCTGGCGCGCGCGTCAGCATACGGTTCTGGCCACTTGAAACAATCTACCAGGGTATCCCGTTTTACTTCTCTGCCCTGAAAGTACATGGGCTCCCCTATACCGTTACGCGAGCGGTGAGGGGCGGCCGCGCGGGCGGGCGCGAACGGCGGCCAGGCATGCGATCCGTCATACATGAATAAAAAAATGCCGGGCAATCGCCGCATGCCGGCCATGTGTTTACATGCCGGTATGCGAGCGGCTGCACTCCGCGGTATCGTCCCGATCGTTCACCCGTAGAAGATGATCGGCTCTACGCAGATCGTATGCTCACAGATGATGACCTCGGAGACGTCCGAAATGGTCATCTGTACCGAGCGGTCGGTGACATTGTCGGTCGTGACCGGGAACATCTGAATCGTGTCCTGTAAGAACCGGGCCCATGCCGTGGCGTAGGTCGTGTTCACCTTGATCGTCACGTCGGCGGGGACGGCGGACGCAAAGGTATAGACGTTATTGCTGACGTAAGCCATATTCAGGCTGATGGTGCCCACGCCCCCGAACGCGGTGTCGTTGCCCTTGAGCCGTATGACGTTGATCACGATCGCGTTGTTGGCCGTCGAGGCGAATATCCTGGGCGGGACGATGCCGAGCTCGTTCATGGGCTCGCCGTAGGTCTTCCAGAGCCCGCCGTTCTCGATGGACAGCATCTTCCCGTCTTTGGAGGAATCGAAGGAGATATCCCCGGTGTAATTGTCATAGGTATGGCCGGCAAAGTCGACCCGTATCGACGAGGCGTTGAAGTCCATGACCAGCGTCCCGCCTTCCACTCGCAGCTTGCTTGCCTTTAACGGCGCCTTCTCCATGGCCACACGCTTCATGTCGCTCTGGACCACGGTCAGCCCCTGCTCCACGTTCTGGAAGTTATTCCGGTCTTTCGCGTCGTTCAGCATGGTCACGCCGAAGAATACGATCCCGGCGATGCCCGTCAGGACGATCGCGAATACGAGGATGTACCCCAGGGATTCCGATACGCCTGTGTCGTCGAAGATTTGCAGCTCTAACACCTCACGAGTCGTACCTGACCCGGTGCACCGGGCTCATGCTGGATGTGCTTCCGTCGATGGGGATGGTCGAGTTCACGCCGTTGAGGGTGACGCTCAGGTTTATGCCCGTATACGTCGAATGCACGACGACCTCCTTGTCCCACCCGTTGGCGCTGGAACGGATGTCCAGCAGGTATTCCCGTCCGGCCGCCGTCGGGGGCATATCGAAGACCGTGGAAACGTTCCCGGTCGCCGGGGCGATCAGGTAAGTGTCCAGTATCTTCGCGGTGACGTCGTTGCCTACGTCGGCGAACTGTACGATGGAGACCGTCCTTTCCGGGCCCTTGATGAACATGCCGTCGAACATGGACAGCAAGATCGTGAAGATAATGAAGGCAAAGACGAAGGTAATGATGTACTCCAGCATGGCAGTGACGCCAGAATCGTTCGCATGTATGTCCCGCATGTCATCACTTCAGGTAGACGGTGGTCGTTTCGTTATACTGTGTGTCCCCGTTGTTATAGTTCATAAAGATCGTGACGTTATCGATCGACTGGCCGCCCGGCAGGACGCTATAGTTGAGGCCCTCGGCGTAGCCGATAAAAACGTCCGAGCCCTTCGCGGAGTACAGGGCCCGGGTATCGGCCGCAAAACGGCTGAAATTGGTCGCGAAGTAAGTCTGTCGGCCCGACAGGGACGTGCCGTGACCGTTGGCCGCGGTGCCGAGCAGGTACGCCTCGTTCGTGACCTCGGAGCGGAACTCCCGGATGTCGTTCTTGGGGAAGTCCATGATCGACGCGGACGCGGAGTGCCCCGCCAGCACCGACTGGTTGACGAAGACGATCAGCACGGCGAGCCCCACCGACACGATCATGGCGCCCAGGAGGAGCCACTGGCCGGAGTCATCGGTATTCAGTCCAGACATAAACGATCACTATCCTATCGTCGCACGGTCGCTGATCGTGCCGTCGGACGCATCGATGCGCAGGATGCGGAAGCCGTCGGACGCCTGGTAGCTGACGTCCCAGCAGGGCGTTCCGGCGACGATCATGAGCTTCATCGAGACGGTCTCCGGCAACGTCCCGCCGGATGCCTTGATATCGTCTGCCACAGCCCCCCATGCCCGGTCGCTGTCGATCAGGGCCCGGGGATCGATCCCCTGCTGCGGCGATGATTGCGAGTCCCGCGTCTCGACGATTGAACCGCCGGTCACGAAGACGATGTACTGCCCCTTGTCCGAAGCATAGGTGATGGTCCACTGATCGGATTCACCGTCGACGCAGAAGTCGGAGGCGATGCCGGCGACATATACGGTCGTTTTATCGGCCAGCCATTCACGCACGGCCGTGTCCGCGGATGCCATCGATAATGAGCCAAAGGCTGTCTTTATATTTCCCGGCACGACAGGCAGCGAATCGCCGGCATCCGGGGTGTCGTCGGGGCTTTCGTTTTGCGCTGGCGCCGCGATATGCCCGGCACCCGGCATCAAAACCATGCTCACGCCAAACATCGCCACGAGAGCGATGAAGAGGATGGCGATCCCGGCGATAGCCAGCTTAAGTACGTTCATTCTCATTCACCCCTTACTGCAGGATTATTTTGCCGCTCTTATACGGTATCGAGATCGTCACGTGATCCGCCGCGTCATACGTCCCGTCCGTAACGTACACCATTATGGTGTAGTTACCCGTCGGTACTCGCTCCAGGTTCCAGCCATAGGAGTAACTCCCTGATGTGGTCCGGTTGCCGGGGAAGCCTCTCGCGATATCGGCCCATTCGGTGCCGTCTTCCGGCATGATCGAGATCCGCTGGACGTATTCGCCGGTCCAGGTGTAGGTGACTGACCAGCCAAGGACCGTCCGAAGCTCATCTATCGCCGTCCCGTTGGCCGGCGCGATGATCCTTACCTGGAGCAGCGGCGAGGGATTGCTCACCTGGCCGCCTACGGTGTCGCGGCAGAAGATGGAGTCGGATACGAAGGTCACCGTACCGTTCGAGCCATCCGAGCGGGTGTACGCGATGGTGCTGTTGCCCGTGATGGGCGTGAGATAGCCGCCGTGCATCACCCGGAGATTATAGCTGACTCTCCAGATCTGGTTGCAGTTGATGCTCCCGGGGTCCCACGAGAGTGTGTAGTTCGTGTCATCAATGGCGATAATCGGGTCCACGAACGCCGACGTGCCGTTAGTGAAGGTAACGACAGCGCTGTTGGGCACGTACTCGGCATCGCTGATGATCGTGCCGTTGATGAGGCTGCGAGCGGACATGATGTCCATCGACGACTCGTTAGCGACGACCTCGGAGACGTTCTTGAAGATCTCCTGGTAGCGCTGGGCCAGCTCGAGATCGGACACCACGTGGTAGTAGCAGCCGCCGGTGATGTTGGCGATCCTGCCCAGCGTTTCCGCGTCGGCCATGCCCATGCCGATGGTGAAGATGGTAATGCCCTCGTCTCTGGCATTATTTGCCTCGATGATGTCGTTGGCCGGGCTCTGCGAGTACCCGTCGGTCAGCAGGATAGCCACGTGCTTGATCGAGCTGCGTCCGCGCGCGGCGAACTCCTGCCGGGCCCTCTGGATACCGGTGTAGATGCTGGTGCCGCCATTGGCGTCGAGGCCGTCGATCGTGTTCTTCAGGTAGGTCTTGTTGGCGCCGGTGACCGTCCGCAGGCTGGAATCGAGCGTCGAGGCCGTGTTGAAGGACACCAGGCCCATCTGGTCCTGCGATGACATGTTGTCGACCAGCTGTTTTGCCGCGACCTTGGCCGCGCTGTCAGTGTCGTAGTATGAGCCAAGCCGGAGCGGCCGGGTCAGCACGGAGAAGCTGTATGGCGGATAGCCGCCCACCCCGGAGTGCTCGAACTTAGCATAGACTGTGTATACCCGGGCCCGGGCGTTCGTGATCTTCACGTAGTTCTCGTTCTGGCTGCGCGTACCATAGAACTGGTTGCCTGCAGTATCCCTCACATATAGGCTATAGTAGTAGCTGCCGTTGGCAAAGTTCGTGTAAGGGCTGGAGAGCATGAACTGCAGTTCTGAGTATCGAGTCTGCGTATTATCGAACGTGCCGACGAGGAAGTAGGTGCCTTCCTGAGTGGTGGTGCCAGTCTGTGGCTCGCCGTTCGCCGGATACACCATGTTCGAGTACCAGTCCATGCTTCCCGAGCGGTCGGTGATCAGCATCATGTCCACGGGCTGTGGCCGGTTGTTCCAGCCGATGCCCTTGATAGAGATCTGGACGTTAATCGTGTCGTTAACAGTCACGTTACGCGGCGTGACCGTCGTATCCACGCTGAGGAACGAGTTATTCGTGTAGGTGATCGTGTAGGTCGAAGAGAGATTGTCGCTGACGGCCATGACGTCGACCGTGCCCGTCCCCCGGCTGTTATTGCCCAGCGTGAACGCGGTATAGAACTCGCCGTTCGAGTCCGTCTGGCCGGTCGCGTCCCCGGTGATATTGCCTGCCGACGTGTTCATCGAAGAGACGGTCAGGTCACATCCTGGCAGCGGATGGTGCCACTGGTCGGTCACCTGCACGATGACGTCCGTGGAATGGATGTCCGTTACGCCGGTCGTCTGTACGACCTCGGCGCTGGCGATGACGTTGGGCACTGCTTTGATCACGGTCATCGCCGGCGGACCGGCGACGTAAGAGAGAGTGATATCTTTCGTCACGCCGTTGGCAGCATAAGCGTCGAAGCGCACGTCCCCGACGTAGGAGGAGGCGCCGACGCCGATCTCGGCATAGCCGTTGGCGTTAGTGGTGACCGTGTAGTTGTCGACGAGATTGCGGACGACGGTGATCTCCTCGTTCTTCACCAGGTTGCCGCCGGCGTCCTTAGCCCAGATCCTCAACGTGTAGCCCGTGGTGCCATCCGCATAGATCGGAGAGGCGGGCGTCGAGCTGAGGATGATCTGGCCGACCAGGCCGCTCGTCCCGCGGATCGAGGCGGACCGGATGTCGCCGCCCAGGCTCTGGTTGCTGACGATGACCGTGTTAATGCCCGAAGTCGGGCTGGTCTTGAAGGTGAAAGTCACTTTGCCGTTCGCATCGGTCGTGCCGGTATACGATGCCGGGGTGGCGAGGTTGCCCGGGGAATAGACGGTAAAGGTAAGCCTGATCCCGGGGGCCGGCGTCAGGTCGTCCAGCAGCAGCGCGGTGATCGACACGTCCTGGCCGGCGGTGACGCTAGCGGGATAGCCCTGGAGGTACAGGTTGACAGCGAAGAATCGCACGGATACGCTACGGGCAAGCCCGTTAGCCTCTACGGTCACTGAATAGGTATGCGAGCTGCCACAGGGGCCGAGGACGTATGTTGCCATCCCGCCGGAGCCGGCGTTCACGACATGCCTCGTGCCGTCGACGGTAAAGTTGACGGGCCATCCGGCGCAGTCGTTCCCGTACGCGTCCCGGACCTTCGCGTTCACGACGCAGGTGCTGTATGCGTCCGCAGGGAGAAGCGTCGATGCCGTGCTCACCTCCGAGGATGCCGGCGGGCCCGCGACGATCGATATGTTCACCGATGCCGTGGCGCCGCTTGAGTCGGCAAGGATAGTTGCCTCGCCCGTCGTTGCCGCAGCGCTGATGGTGACTGCTGCGTATCCCGTGGCGTTGGTAACGGCGCTGGCGGGACTCACCGAGGCGCCGCCGAGGACACCGACAGAGACGGTGGCGCCCGATACAGGTGCGCCATCGCTCTGCACGAGAAATAATACAGGCGCGCTTGAGCCCGCGGTGACGTTCGCGGGCGCTATCATCACAATCGATGGGCTGGAGGCTTGCGCGACAGGCGGCAAGAGCCACAGGAAGACAAAAAGTACGATTGCCCCGACGATCGGCTTGATACAGACCACTGACATATCAATCTCCCGCCCCCCAAATTAATTCTATACAACCAATTATTTATAGCTTTTGTTTTTATAATGCAAAAAAAGCTTTAATAAGCTTTAATAAGCTTTAATTTGCTGTATATTTGTGTAATTTCATTTTACTAAATATACTATTTATCTAGATTTATAATGTAAAACCATCTCATTTCACATTTTATAAAAACAGATCAGCTCTATACGCCCGGCCCTTTCGTTTGCCAGATCTTTCGCTTTTCTTCGTTCCCGGCAAATCTTTAATAGCATTAGCCTACAATATTAACGAAAATATCGTTAACAAGTGATGCCGATGAAGCTGGAACCATCGCAGGTGAAGGAAAAGTTCGGGCCGCTGTTCTCCCAGCGGCTGCTGACCATCGTCGATCCGGTCAAGAACGTGGCAGAGATCATCGAGACGTGCGCCGTGCGGGGCACCATCGAATGGGACGCGGTGAACCGGTGCCGGGCCGGCGGGCTGATCGAATGGTGCGGAGTCGAAGGCACCACGATGATCATGCGGGCCCGGCTCGGGGAGCAGCGGGCCAACTTCGGGCCGGCCGACGCCGAGATGGGCGGCCAGGCTCTGGAGGGGGTCACCATCGACGGCGACACCGTCAGGACGAAGTGGGCGGGCACCGGCGGGGCCGGCCTCGGCATCGCCGCATGCCTCACCCAGGCGCCCGGCGTGCTATACGCCGATTACCCGTCCGAGAACGACCTGAAGGTCGGCGGGGCCCACACGAACCGCGTGGAGATCGTGACCCCCCGCTACGAGAAGGTCACCATCGGCGTCGACGACACGGACAACAAGGAGGGCGGCGCCACCTGGGTGACCGCGCTGAAGGCCTCGAAGATCGCGGCGACGCTGCCCGGCGTCCAGTCGCTCAACCTCCGGCTGATCCAGCTCTGCCCGCGCTCGCCTAACAAGACGACCAACTGCGTCGCCTCGGCCATCACCTTCGCGGTGAAGCCGGACGCTTACGATGCGCTCATCAAGAGCGTCGTGGGCACCGTGAAGGCCGAGAACCGGTCCGATGACCCCGGCATCGCCGTCTACCGCGGGATAGGGATTCCGCCGGCGCTCAGAGACTTCGGGTGGGAGATCAAGCGCCGCCTGGTCACCATGGAAGAGGTGAACCGGAATGCGGCCGAGAACGGCGTCGAGTTCATCGACATCCTGGGCCCGCAGGCCGGCCGCATCGGCGCCCTGGCTTCCGTGGCATTATCCGAAGAGCGGACCGACGCGGCGGCGCTGTACATGGACAAGGCCCTGCCGCTGATCAGGTCGTGATGCCCCTGGTATGGGAGACGATCGTAGCCCGGGCGAAGAGGAACAGGGCGAGGATAGCCCTGGGCGTGGGCAGCGAATACGCCGATAAGACCGTGGCCGGCGCGGAGCATGCGGCCTCAGAAGGCTACGCTGACGTCGTGCTGGTCACTAGAGAGCGGCTACACACGAAGCTGCCGGTGATCATTTCACCGGACCCGGAGGCCGAACTGATCAACGTGCTGAAGGCCGGAAAGGCCGACGGCGTGGTCCGGGGCTCGTTGAGCGCCAGCAACACCCTGAAGAGCCTGAAGACAAGCATGGGCCTGAAAAAGGTCATGCGTGTCTCGCTCCTGAAAACGCCGGACGGGCAGTTCTTCTTTTTCGCCCCGGTCGGCGTGGACGAGGGCTGGACCGTCGAGGAAAAGGTCGAGCTGGGCGTGCTCGGCGCAGCGTTGATGAAAAGATTCGGCATCGAGCCGGATATCGGCGTGCTTTCCGGCGGCAGGACTGGAGATAGGGGCCGCTCCCCGCGCGTCGATAAGACGCTGGACGACGCGGAGGAAGTGGCCCGGCGGCTGAACGCGACGGGCATCAAAGCCGCTCACGCGCAGATCCTCATCGAAGATGCGGTCAGAGAGCACAACTACGTGATCGGGCCGGACGGTATCAGCGGCAATCTCATTTTCAGGGCATTATGCCTCGTCGGGTGTGGCGAGGGCTACGGTGCGCCGCTCGTCGGTACTGATATTGTATATGTCGATACTTCACGGGCAGGCAGCGGGTATGAGAATGCCATCTGCATGGCCAGCGCGCTGTGCTCGAAAAAATAAAAAATTTTGACGCTTCTGCATTGTTGGGATCGAAGGGCTGTGGCCGGATGTCTCTGATGGTTTGCCATTCAGGCGTCCTGTGATGAGTATGCAAGGACGCGGGACTGCATACTCGCGACGATCGCGACGAAACGCGACGGGCGCGACGACGGTTAACGGACAACCCGCTATATTATCATTCTTAGAAACGTCGCGCCCGTCGCGTTTCGTCGCATCGTCGCGAGAACTTAGAGAAA
>MVRA01000101.1 GCA_002067315.1 Methanocella sp. PtaU1.Bin125
CATGTTCATCTCGCCCGACCCGACGTTCTTCTCCCAGCTGATCGTTCTGGCGATACTGGCGGCGCTGTTCGAGGTAGGGCTGTTCATGTCGAAGTTTATCTGATTGTCGCGGCTATCCTGCTCTGGCAGGCAGATGTGCGAGTTCCGCCATCTGTCTGTGAGGTATTTCGACACCTCGCGCGCGCGAGCGTGTGGCCGCCAGGGGAACTTCTTGTGCCTTACGTCTTTGTGTCTGTGTCTCCATAGTTATTTGGTGATACGAAAAGGCTTTTAAGAGTAAGGGTGGAAAGTGTATACAATATCGAAAACGATGGTAACGGGCTTTGCGCTCGGTGATGGGATGGATACGGAGAGGCAGAAGGACGGCTCCGGCCTGCCGGCGTTCGGCAGGCGGACCTTTTTGACGATGGCAGCGGCTGCCGGCGCGGCCGTGTTCCTCGCTTCGCACGCGCCCGCGGTGGCGGCGGCGGTAGCTGACGCTGACAAAAAGATCCTCTGGCTCCGGGGCGCCGGCTGCGGGGGCTGCACCGCCTCGTTCCTGAACGGGGGCAACCCGGACATCCTGGCGGCCATCGAGAACATCCGCATCGAGCTGTCGTACCACGACGGGCTCATGGGCCAGCAGGGCATCTTCATCGACGAGAAGCAGGGAAACACCGAACGGTTCAACTCGATCGCCCGGATGGATAACCTGATCAACGCCGGCGGATACCTGCTGGTGGTCGAGGGAGCCATCCCCAACGGCCCGGACGGCAGCGGCAAATACGGGGTGATCGGGAGCCGGATCAGGAACGGCCAGATCGAGAGCCTGACCATGAAGACGGCCTTCCGGGACGCCGCCGAGAACGCCGACGCCATCCTGGCGATCGGCACCTGCGCGGCTTTCGGTGGGATATCTGCCGCGGGCGGCTCGGCTACCGACGCCCGGGGCGTGGCCTACACGGGCTCGTCGCGGTTCAAGGGCATCATGGGCGAGCTCGGGATGAAGAAGGACGTGATCAACGTGCCGGGCTGCCCGCCGCACCCCGACTGGCTGCTGCTGACCATCGCCGACATGGTGACCGGGGCCCCGATCGAGACGGACGACTACCGCAGGCCCGCCGCCTTTTTCCGGGAAGCGGTCCACACCTCCTGCCCGCGCCGGGGGTACTATGACGACGCCCGGCGGGACGGTAGCCTGGCCGAGGGCCGCTGTCTATATAATCTTGGCTGCAAGGGGCCTGTGGCGTACGCCGACTGCCCGGTGCGCCGGTGGAACGCGGGCGCCAGCATGTGCACCCAGACCGGGGGCCCGTGTATCGCGTGCGTCGAGCCGGAGTTCCCCGACGCGTTCTCGCCGTTCTTCTCCCGCATCGAGGACCGGAACCTGCTGGGCGGCATCAACATCGACACGGGAGCGAAGATCATCCTGGGCGGCGCCGTGCTGGGCGCGGGCATCCACGCGGTCAAGCGGATCGCCATCGGCGACAGCGATCGCGAGGAAGAGCCGCCGAAAGAGAAGGGCAAGAGGGGGCTATAGATGGTCAGGATCGTGATCGACCCGGTCACCCGGACGACCGGGGGGCTGCGCTTCGCCGCGGAGATGAGAGACGGCTCGGTGGTGGACGCGAGGTGCTCGGGCACCACGTACCGCGGCTTCGAGCAGATGCTCGTCGGGCGCGACCCCATGGACGTGGTCTATTATACCCAGCGCATCTGCGGGATGTGCTCCACGCCGCATGCCATCGCGGCGGCCGGCGCCGTCGAGAGCCTCTGCGAGGCGTCCGGGGAGGTGCCCAAAGACGCGCTGGTCATCCGCAACATCCTGAACGGGCTGGCCTGGATCCGCAGCCACGTCGAGAACCTCTACCTCTCGTTCCTGCCGGACCTCGCCGACCCCTTCTACTGGGAGCTGTTAAAGTTTTCCGACACGGGGACCGCGCTGTACGGCGAGCTCGCGAGCCGCTTCAACGTCCCCGGCTACGCGTCGGCCGTCATGACGGCGCCGGGCAGCGCCTACGCGGACGCGGTCCGGTGCGTCAAGCTCATCGGCGAGACCGAGGCCATCCTGTCCGGCCGCTCGCCCCACGGGCCGGCGATCGTCCCGGGCGGCGTCACCGCAAGGCCGACCGCCTCGGATCTTTCGAGGCTGAAGTCGAACTACGCCGCGATCGTGGACTTCCTGGAACGGCGGCTCACCGCGCCGCTGTCGCTGGACCAGTGGCTCGCGAACACCCATGCGGGCACCCCGGACCCGAACTACATCCTCGATCACGTCAACGCCCTGCCGCTCAAGGACCTGTCGGCCGGAAAAGGCTGGAACGACATGATGCTCTTCACCGTGTTCGGATCGAGGATGATGAGCAGCGACTTCCTGGCCCTGCCGGTCTATATCGAGCTGGACACGCTGGGCGGATACCCGCTGCTCGACCAGCTGATCGGTTTCCTGAACCACGGGGCGTTCTACCGGGTGCGGGATGGCTATGCGCCCCTCGACGCGGCGCAGGCCGACGCGTACCAGGTCGCACCCGGGTTCACGGCCGGCAGCCTGCAGAACCTGTTTGCCAGCGCCGAAAGCCCGGACCCCGCCCGGATCGCGGAACAGGTCGGCAGCTCGTTCTACACATATTCCGGCGCCGGCCTGGCGGTGCCCCCGGCGGGCGGCGAGACCATCCCGGCGGGCAGCGCGGCCGACATCGACTATGCGGGCCAGAAGTACAGTTTCGTCAAGGCGCCGCGCTACGGCGGCGTTCCCTGCGAGGTCGGGCCCATGGCCCGGATGATCAACTCCCGGGAGCCGTTCATCTTTAACATCATGAAAATGCTGCACGACAGCAACTCCCGGTTCGCCGCCGGCAAAAGGTACACGATGACCAGCGTGTACACACGGGCCCTTTCGCGCATGCAGGAGACGCTCGTCGTGGCCCGGTGGCTCGGCGACTGGATCAACAACGACCTCGAGGTACACGACAGCGCCCGGAGGTACTGCGTCCCGGTGACGCTGAAGTCGGGCCGGGCCGGCGCGTGCCTGACGGAGGCGCCGCGGGGCATGCTGGGGCACTGGATAAGGGTGGACCACAACAGCCGGATCGCCGGCTACCAGATCGTGTCGCCCACCACCTGGAACGCCTCACCGCGGGATAACGAGACCAGGTACGGCCCCATGGAGCTCTCCACCATCGGCATCAAGACCACTCCCCGGGGCAACATGCCCGGCTCGGAAGCCAACCCTCTCAGCCTGTACCATATCATCCGGTCCTTTGACCCGTGCGTGTCCTGCGCGGTCCATACCATTAGAGGGAAATGATGAAGGAGAAGGACAGGAACAGGATGGTCGTCACCCGGCACACGACGCTGGAGCGGCTGACCCACTATGCCAACATCTTCTCGCTGGCCGGCCTCCTGGTCAGCGGCTTCGTCGTCTATCTCGGCCTGCCCTATCTACAGTACAGCGACGCGTACGCGATCCATATCATATCCGCGGCCGTCTTCCTCGCGAACAACTGGATCGTCATACCGTACAGCGCCATCGCCGACGGCCGGCTGCTGGAGTACTGGTTCATGCCCTCGGACTTCCGCCGGCTCTGGGCGGTGATCAACAATTTCTTCACCGGCTCGGAGTACCCGAGGTACTCGATCTACGACGAGCGGAAGCGGAAATTCAGGAACCGCCTGCACCCGGTGACGAAGCTGCTGCTCTACTCGCACTACGCGGCGCTCCTGGTGGCCACCGTCACGGGGGTCGTGCTCTATTCGACCGCCATCGCGCCCATGGGCGTGAACATCTCCGGCATCATCATGACCGTCCTGGACTTCGCCGCGCCCGCGCTGACCCTGTCGGGCATGGAGCTGGCCCGGATGCTCCACCTGGCGGCCGCCTACTGGTTCATCATCGAGGTCGTCCTCCACGCCGGGCTCGTCCAGCTCGACCCGAGGAAGTTCCAGCACGTGAAGTCCATGTTCATCGACGGCCGGGAGGACCTGATGACCGACCCGACGGCCGAAATCATCAACATGCTCGAAGACGACGAGTGACGGTAAAGTCGCATCGCCGTATAAGGGCGCAAAGAGCCGGCGGATGACACATGTTCCGATCAGGTACGCGATGATGAAAACCGGGAATGGCCCTCATCGGCCGGCGGCCGCTCGCGCGCGCGTGCGTGCGTGCTCCTGCGCCGGCAGAGTATCGTTTTTCATCGTAATACCCGACCAGGACTCAGGTCATCGACCAATTCCCTGCGGCCCTTTTTCTGACATTCTATACGGATCATCCGGGCAGGTCTTCCGCGCGGTTAACGTTTAAAAAAGTCTTCAGCTCCGGGTCGATTATTCTGATCTCGTCGGAGGTGACGTAAACGACGTCCCTCAGGTGTTTCAGCGGCGCGGCGATACGGCGCTCGCCCTTACTGACGGCGGTCTCGACCGCCCGGACCATCGGCTCCCGGCGGTAGACGGCGTGCAACGGCTCGATGAAGCCGTCGTTCCCGACGGGCACGGCCGCTTCGTGGCCCTTTGCCTTTTCAAATAACAGCTCGATGACACGCGTGTTCACCAGGGGCATATCGCAGGCGACGATGACCACGTACTCGCCTCGGGCCGCCTTCAGTGACGGCAGGACGCCGGCCAGCGGGCCGATGTCGCGCAGCTCGTCGTAGACGAAGACGTTATGGCCGTCGATCAGGTACGGGAACACGCGGTTGCGCTGCTCCTCGTCCCTCACCGAGACGATGATCTCGTCCACTAAAGGAGCGATCGCCTCCCGCACGTGGCAGATCATGGGCCGGCCGTTGACCGGCCTCAGCGACTTTTCCCCGCCCCCGAAGCGGGTGGACCTTCCGCCCGCGAGAATGATGCCCGACCTCATTGCACAGGCATAATGATCGAAGTGGTATAAAATGCTTTATCTGGAGACACAGTCCGGCCGGCTACGCGCGAGGGCACATGCGTATGGCCGGATGAAGCAGGCGGATTCAGAGGAAGAATAAGTAATAGATCAGCATTGCCAGCAGGCCCGTGATCAGGGTGGCCGCGAAGTTCACGCCGGCGTTGGAGAGAATCCTCTGATGCTGCAGGGTGGCGCCCAGCAGGCTGTCGATGTTCGTGCCGACGAATCCCATCAGGACGGTCAGGAAGATCATGGGCCCGGCGCCGGAGCCCATCATGCCCATGAGGAAGGCGGATACTGCGATAGCCGCCGCGCCGAACAGTGACGCGGCCTCGCCCAGCGGCGACACGCCGCCGTCGGTGCCGGGGGGCACCCGCTCGAAGGTGGTGATCATCCAGGGCTGGCCTTTGTACGTGCTGCCGATCTCGCTGGCCAGGGTATCGGCGGTCGCCATGGCCATCGAGCCGAGGAATCCGACCAGGTAGATGGACTTGTCCACGATGCCGAAGTAGGGGATGTTCGCCGTGCCCACCACTCCGTAGAGCACCACGAATACCAGCGGCACGAAACAGTTGCCGAACACGTTCTTGTAGCCGCGGGAGCCGGCGTTCGCCTCGGCGGCGCCCAGCTTTTTCTTGTACCCGTACTTGTACTTGGTGAACAGGGCCCCGAGGAAGAGGAACACGAGGATGAGCGCGAACCAGGACAGCCCCTCGCCGAACACGATCATGAACAGCCCCAGCATCACGCCGCTCAGCGCTCCCGACAGGTCGACGGCGTTCAGCTTGTAGGACATGATGCCGATGGCGAACGGGATGGCCACCGCCACGGCGATCTCCGCCGGATCGGGCACCCGGGAATAGTTGAACGACGAGAAGAGCCACATGGCCATGCCGGCGCCCAGCGGGACGGCGATATCGTCCTCGTCAACGATAGTGTACAGCAGCGCGCCGGTGACCGTGCCGATCACCGACAGGAAAAACATGAAGTACAGCGGGTCTGCGCCATTCGGCACCGGGTATTCGCCCTTCACGAGGACCCAGGTGCCGAAGATGAAGGCGAACGCCGTGCCCATGACCAGCAGCGTGACGCTCCAGAACACGTCCCGGTCGCCCTTCGCCAGCAGGTTCACGATAGACGCGGTGCCTTCGCCGAACGCGACGGCGCCGATGACGGCGGCCAGGACATATACGGGAAAGTTTAGCACGATGGTGAGAATGGCCAGCAGGAGCAGGGCCCCGCAAAACTTCAGGGGCCCGAGCAGCACGCCGGCCTCCCGATCCTTCTCCGAGGCCATGGCCTTGAACAGCGGCGAGCCTTTCGGCATGTAGATGATGCCGATGGTGCCCAGCAGTATCCCCAGGACGATGAGCTCTTTAGGGATGAACGGGAAGAGCAGCGCCAGCAGGCCCAGCGAGATATAGGCGGACTGTTTTTTAATCTCGTAGCTGATGCTATGTCCGGCTTCGCCCGGCAGCCTCGGATACATAATCCCAGTGTAAATAGCGGATACGCAAAATACTTTACTCTATGAGCGTATTATGAAGTACCATGCTCGTGCGACAGGTAGCTTACGACATCTACGCCAGGTCCATGCAGAAGAGCATCGCGGGAGAGCCGGTGCCCCGGTGCATCGCGCTGGTCATCTCCGACGCGGACCTGGTGGACGACCGCGCGATCGCCAAGCTTACCGAGCTCGCCGGCTGGTCTGCAGAACTGCACGTAGGTGAGATATTCATCTACGTCAGCATCACGGAAACCAGCATCGTCGTCACGCTGACGGAATCCATTCGCGACACGTTCGCGCACGCCGGCTTCCCGGCGAAGATCGTCTCGCCGGACATGGTCGCCGAGATCAAAGGCGACCGGCCCTGTAAGGTCAACATCTCCATCGGCTTCGGCGGCAAGCACGAGCTGACGAACGCGCTGCGGGAGATTATGGACATGGTGAAGGCCGGAAAGATCAAGCCCTCCGATATCGACGAGGCCATGGTCGAGTCCCATCTGGTCTTCCGGAGCGAGCCGGACCTGTTCATCCGGACCGGCGAGGAGCGGCTGAGCGATTTCCTGATCTGGCAGTCGGTCTACTCCGAGCTCTACTTCACCGACGTCAACTGGGAAAACTTCCGTAAAATAGACCTGCTCCGGGCCATCCGGGACTACCAGTACAGGCAGCGCAGGTTCGGCAAATGATGACCGCAGGAGGTTGCGCCCTTTTATGATCTCCGAGACCGACGTCAGGTTCCCCGACATCCCCTTCAGGAAGACGGCCATCCTGATCATCGTCGGGCTCGTCCTGTACTTCGGCTACCTGTACCTGGTCGGCTTCGAGACGGTGAAAGAGCAGCTCGCCCGGGTCAACCTCTGGCTCGTGCTGCTGGCCGTGGCCGTATCGCTGTGCAGCAACGTCTTCCACGCGGCCGGATGGTGGGTGCTGCTGCGCCACTTGAAATATAAGATTTCCCTGGGATGGGCATACATCATCTACCTGTCCAGTATCTTCTTCACCAACCTGGTGCCCTCGGCCGCGGTCAGCGGCGAGATCGGCAAGATCTACTTCATCCAGAAGAGCGTGCCCGACACCCGTGTAGACCGGACGTTCGCTGCAGGCCTGTTCAGCCGCCTGCTCGAGGTCGTGCCGACGGCGACCGGGGCCATCCTCGGGGTCGCCTACCTCGCGCTGTACTACGACCTGCCGCTCTGGGCGATCACGCTGTGCGCGATGATCGCCGTCAGCATCGCGATGGGCGCGCTGTTCGTCCTCGCGATCTCCATGAACGTGAAGCTCCTGCAGTCCACCGCAAACGCGGTGCTCGGAGTCGTGGCCGCGGTATTCAAAGGCCGCAACATGGACGGCGTCAGGACGAAAGTCGGCGCGCTGGTCACGCAGTACGACCGGAGCATCCGGGAAATATCGGCCAGCAAGACGCTCGTCGTAAAATCGCTGGCGCTGATCTACGCCGCATGGTTCTTCGACGTGTCCGTGGCGTACATCGCCTTCGCCGCCATCGGCTACGACATACCGGTCGGCGTGGTGATGACGATCTATTCCATGATGGTCCTCGTGACCCTGATTCCCGCATTCATCCCGGGGGGGCTGGGATACGTGGACGGGCTGATGAACGTGCTGTACAGCCTGGCCGGGGTGAACAAGAACGACGCGTTCAGCGGCACCTTCGTCATACGCTTTGTCACGCTCTGGTTCCTCACGGCCGTGGGTGGCCTGTGTACGCTTTATCTGGCGAGAGCGACGGGCAAAGAGCGACCCGGGCCTTAAAACCGGCCAGACCGGCGGCCCGGAAGGAAGTGCAACCACGAGCGGCCAAATAAATACAGCCTAACGTTATATACTCGTAAACTAATGTACTTTTATGAGCGAGTACGTGCCGGTCAACGTCAGGGGCGTGTATTTCGTCAGCACGATCACCGGGCCGCAGGCCGTGGTTTTTCTGTCCGACAACGGCGACCGGATGGTGCCGATCTACATCGGCCCGGCTGAGGCGATCTCCATCGACATCGCGCTGCGAAAGGAGACCACGCCGCGCCCGATGACCCACGACCTCGTCAAGTCGATCATGGAAAACTTCGGCATCAACATCGACCGCATTATCATCGACGACCTGGACGAGCAGGTGTTTTACGCGCGCCTCATGCTGCGGAACGGGGGACGGGAGATCGAGATCGACGCCCGCCCGAGCGACTGCATCGCGCTGGCCGTACGGTCCAACGCCCACATCTTCATCGAGCAGGGGATCCTCGACAAGGTTTCGATCGACCGGAAGGATATCGAAGCAGCCGGGAACATCGAGGACTTTTTCGAATAGCGCCTCTGGCATAACCCGACGGACACAATTACGAAGTGCCCGCTGCAGGCTGCTATTCGCCCGCAGGGCCGTGCAGGTTATTGTCAGCCAGACGATTACTTTCACCATGCTGTATATAAAGTTTTAATTTACTTATTCTCAGTATAATGAAAATATGTTCATACCCCTCAACGCTGTCAAAGAAAACGGATGGCCCAACGTGCTCGCGATCGGCGACACGGCGAGCGTGTTCTTCCTGCTCAGCCTGCTCTCGCCGTTCAAGATGAACGTATTCATCGCGGACACCGGCGTGGACGGCTCGTCGCCGCTGCAGTTCCGGCGGGGAGCGAAGAGCTCGCCCGACGTGGCTGCCGCGTACTACGACTTCTTCGACTCGCCCTACCGGATAGGCGCCGGCGTCCTGAAACGCATGGACCTGATCGTTTACACGATCGGCCGCGGGTACGTCGCCGGCTGGTCGCGGCGGCTGCGGGTGCCCTCTGCCTTCCTGAAGCGCCGCCCCGATGGCGCCATCTTTGAGCTGGAGGGCACGTTGCCCGACGCCGGGAGCCTCGCCGGATGCCGGACGCCCGAAGGCGCCATTTCCGCCTTGCTGTCAGGCCTCGTGGACGCGGCCGGGCCGGGCCGGTACAGGGAATCGACGTCGATCGTGGCCATCGACAGCGACGGGAAAGGGCGCGTTTACCCGCCGTCCGAACGAAAGCCGTTAGAACGCATCGTCCCGGACGAGACAAAATACAGCGCCTGGGACAGCATCGTGGAAGTGCTCGGGCCCGAGGAGAGCCTGGTGATCGACCGGCCTGACGCCAGCGGCCCGATGATGGTATCCGCCAGCCAGTCCCCCGGGCCGAAGCTGATCGAGCTGGGCGTGCCCGAGCTGCACATCCTGAAGGTCAACGGGCCGAAGGAGCGGTACATCGAGCTGACCGGCGACGCTGCACGCGTCTTCGACGGCGTGCTCTGAGGCTCAAGGCGCCAAGTGGCCAAGAGAAGACGCCAAGACGCCACTGTAGAAACTAAGAGACGCCAAGACGCCAAGCGTTTTTTTTAATTTCAAGATGCCAAGGGGCCAAGTTCTATTTTATATAAATAATTAAACATCCGATAGGATCTTGGACACTTGGCGACTTGGACTAATAAATAAATCTTGGCGCCTTGGCGCCTCTTAGTTTCTACAGTGGCGCCTTGGGCACTCATCTTGGACACCTGGCGACTTGATGATCAGAGCCGGTGGGCGATGTCGGCGACGCGGTCGAGGAGCGCGCCGATGCCCTGGCCGGTGCCGGCGGAGACGGGCATCACGAGGGCGTCGTTACCCGCTTCGTTCCGCACGCGATCGAGCGAGGCGCCGGGCAGGTCCATCTTGCTGGCGAGGACGATGCAGGGGACGCCGTGCGCTTTCAGCTCCGAGAGGAGGTGCTTCTCGAAGGCGGTCATCCCGCGGGTGGCGTCCGAGACGACCAGCCCCATGTGCAGCCCGAAGGCGATCACGTCGCGCGCCACCCCGAAGCGCTCCTGCCCTGGCGTGCCGTAGAAAAAGATCCTCATGCCCCGGTGCTCCCGGACGCCCAGGTCCAGCGCGACAGTGGTAGTGCCGTCCTTCTCCGGGGCCTCGGTCAGCCGGGCGCGAGGGTCGATGGCCCGGATCAGCGACGTCTTCCCGGAATGGTAGGAGCCGAAGACCACGACCTTGGCCCGGGTCTCGCTACCGTGATGGTCCAATCGGTCAGAGTGATGCTCGAACATTACTTCCATCCCCACCAAATATTTACCCGGCAAGCAATAACCTTTGTCCTCTGTACCGTGCCCCAACAAATTGATATACTCAGAATCATGATTACAGGACATGAGTTCCCGCTTCGGCACCTCAGAGCTCATCGACATCTTCGTCTCATTCATAGTCCTGACCATCGCCTTCTCCTTCAGGGGAGGGTTCGGGTCGTTTGCCATACCGGGCGCGGAGATTATCATTATCACCGCCGTGGGCGTCGGTTCGGGGTTCATGCTGCACGAGCTGGCGCACAAGTTCGTGGCCCAGCGCTACGGCTACTGGGCCGAGTATAAGGCAAGCGCAATGGGGCTGATCTTCACCGTGGTCAGCGCGGTGATGTTCGGGTGGGTGTTCGCGGCGCCGGGAGCCGTCCTGATCCGCAAGCTCGGCGGCAGCCACGGCGGCAGCTTTAATCCGCCTCAGTCGACCTACTCGCCGGACGACGACCGCTACTGGGAGGCCTACGATGTCAGGACGGGCGGGGAAGAAGGCAAGATCGCGCTGGCCGGGCCGGTCACCAACATCATACTGGCGGGCATATTCTTCTCGGTGTACATGGCGCTGCTGACCATGCCCGGCCTGGACCCGCTCTTCGGGTACGGGGCGTTTTACGCGATGTACATCAACGTCTTCCTGGCGGCGTTCAACATGATCCCCTTCGGGCCGCTGGACGGGGCCAAGGTCCTGCGGGCAAACCCGGTGCTGTGGGGCGCCGTCGGCCTGCCCGCGATCGTCATCACGCTGGTCCTGATGTTCAGGATAGACCTGTTCTTCGACCTTATCGGGGTCCTGTTCTGATCACATAAAGTCGGACAGGCCCATCTGCTTGCTTTTATCGTTCTCGAACAGGCTCTTAATTGACAGGCTCAGTAGCTCCAGCCGCTGGATGGTGTACTTCGGCACGTCGTACTCCTTCGCGATGGCGAGGGAGACGTCCATGTACTTGGTCACCGCGCCCTCGTGGACGGTCAGGATGACCCGGCCGCCGCATTTGGGGCACGTGCCGGTCAAAGGCGGCCTGCGGTATTTGGCGCCGCACTTCACGCAGCGCATCTGCTGCGTCGAGAACGCGCGCAGGTTGCCGATCAGGTCGGGCAGGAAGTGGGAGTTGATCACCCGCTCCGCCACGTCGCGCTCGTCGACGGCGCGCAGGCGGCGGGCCAGCTGGAGCTGGGCGCGGAGCTTGTCCTCCATGCTGCCTAACGTCTTATAGGCCGAGTTGGCCGGGCCGGCGGCGATGTCGCTGGTGCCGTGGGTGAACATGAAGCCTTCGTACTGCGCGGGCGTGCCCAGCCGCTTCGACACGAGATCGATGGCCTTCTCGAGGTCCTTGGGCGACTTCATCTCCCGGGTGGCCAGGTAGAACTCCCGGGGGTAACGGGCCATGACGTCGATGTTGTGCGATTCCTTGTCGATCTCCTTGGGATCGATTCGCATGCCCAGCACCAGAGGGGCGTCCATCCGCCCGCCGCGGCGGTCCGGCAGGAAAGAGCGGGAGAAGTTCAGGAGGCCGTCCATGAGCATCATCACGCAGTCTTCGTCGCCGTCGCAGTTGCGCCGCTTGGCCGCGTGGAAGAACGGGTGGGCGTACCCGGCGGACGCGCCCGTGAAGCCGAGGATGCGGCCCAGCACGCCGGCGGAGGTGTGCGGCGCCAGCCCGATGACCAGCTGCCCGATCAGGTCTTCCTCTTTCGCCGCGTTATAGAAGCGGGGCATGCCGTAGAACTTATCCAGCAGGTCGTCGATGAAGCCGCAGACCTTGATCAGGTAACCGGAACAGTCGTGGGACAGGATGATGTCCTGTACCCTGAGCTCGAGGATCTGCTCAGGCGAGGTCAGCGGGTTGCCGTAGACGTCCTTCTCGTATCCGAGCGCACGGGCTTTCTCCACGCTAAGGCCGATCTCGCGGGGGATGAAATGGGTGATGGGCACATCGCTCAGGTCGTAGCGGATGGTGCCGTCCTTGAACACGAACACCTCGTGTTTCGCCCGCAGGATGCCCTTCTCCAGCGGCTCCGGGGTCTTGTCCTTCGAGATCAGCCCCTGCACGCCCTTCAGCGTGTCGAAATTGTCGCGCTCGCCCAGGCGTTTCAGCGCCGCCGCGAAGAGGCCCTTCACGTCTATCTTTACCGGCGCGTTCGCCGTCGTGGGCTTATGGCATCGCGGACACTCGCCGGTAATCCCGTAGATCTTGCACTCGGGACAGCCGTATACGGGCATGGTATGGCCGCCGCACTCGCATTTGCTCCGGAACGTCTTCCGGCCGCAGGCCTCGCAGGCCCGCACGCCGATCTCGACCTCGATCTCGCCGATGCGGTCGTTCATCGACTTGCTAAAGGCGCTGGCGTCCTGCAGCGACCGGTGGATGCCGCCCGCCTCGCCCACCGGGAACAGCACGTGTACCGGGGGCTTCATTTCCCGGAGCTTGCTCTTCTCCGGCCGGCCCATGCGGGCGCCGATCCGGGTCGGGGCACGCTCCATGACCGTCACGCCGCTCAACGCCGAGATCGCTTTGCAGGGATGCGGGTCCAGGCCGGCGTAAGTGTCTTTATCCTTCATGGAAAGGTCCGGGTTCAGGCCCAGGCACCGGCAGAGCACGACAGTCTCCTGTTCCGGCACCGTGACGACCTTTTCCCTGAGCTTGTGTGGCACGAGGAGCACCTCGAGGAGGCGCTTGAAATCGGGCTCCAGCGGTAGCTTCAGCTGGCCGTGCTCGATCTTACCGTTCGCGCTGATGTAAGTGGCCAGATGTACGATCTGCTCAAGCTTCAGGTCGTGCCACATGTACGTATAGTCCGGGTGGAGGGGCACGCCGTACTTCTCCGAGACCGCGAACGCTTCGGCCGCAGAGCCGACGGTGACCGGGTCCTCCGTCTTCGCCCGCAGGTCCTGCTCCCACCACTCCACGACGTAGGGCGAGGGCACCAGCGTGTGGTTGTTCTCCAGGAAGTCGCCGAAGTTGATGATGATCTCGCCGTTGTCCAGGATCTCCGAGACGTCGGGCCGGAGCTTCCGGGCCTCGGCCTCGGTCTTGATCCGCACCACGTCGCCGTTGATCAGCCTCACCGTGGGGCCCTCGAGGCTGTCCACCGGGACCATGGCCGCCGCCTTGCCCGGGCGCTCGACTTTCAGCTGCGTCCCGGTGGCGATGAAGTCGTCCATGATGACCATGGAGGCGGGGTGGATGCCGGCGGTCGCGAAGCCGGTGTTCCGGGCGCGGCCGTACCGGAGCCGGAACCCGCCCTCCCGGGACGGGTGGCCGAACACGGGCCGGCCCGCGATCAGGTCGACGAGGAACTTGTCCTTCGGCTTGACCTTCTTCTCCTCCTCGCCGGAGGGGGCGGCCGGCTTCGAGCCGGCGATGATTTTATCCAGGAACTCCCAGCCGTCGAACTTGAGCTTGTCCACGTGCTTCTTCACCTTGGGCGCCTTGAGGATGATGCCCTCGGCGATCACCAGCGCGATGCCGCCCCGGACCCGGTTCGTCTCCACCCGCTCGAGGTCGCGGTAGCCCTGCACCTCCGCGTCTTCCGTGGGCTCGCCGTCGACGCAGATCGGGCAATTGCGGACGATCAGCCGGATCTCGTCGTCCGTGGGGGAGTACTGGAGGCCGGCGGTCGACTGGTACAGCTGGATCTCCTCGACGTATCGCTCGATCTCGTTATCCCGGGGCCGGTACGGCGCCAGTCCTGATTTTCGCCGGACGTAGTCGGCGGCCAGCACCGCAAGGGCCTCGGCGGTGCCGCCGGCGCTCCGGATGGGGCCGGCGAAGTAGACCTTGATGTACTCGGTGCCGTCGTCGTTCTTGCCCAGCGTGACCTGCGAGATGCCTTCCAGCGGCGCGGCGACCACGCCCTCGGTTATGACCGCCACGGCCGTCTGTATCGCGCACTGGATGGCGGCGACCCGGTCGGCGAACTTTCCTACGTGGCCCGAGGCAATGTCGGCGGCCACCTGCAGCGAGGCCTCTTCCCGCGACATCTTCTCCTCGCACTTCCGGATATGCGCGGCAAGCCCCGGGACGCCCATGAGCACCTCGACCCGGTCGGCGAGGTCCTCGGCCGTGGGCACCTCGACCTCCAGCGACGGGTCGTAGCCCTGCGCCCGGGCCGCTCCCGCTATCTCGAGGCAATGCTTCAGCCCGGACTCGAGCGTCTTAAAATAGGCTTCCTGCGCTTCGCTGGTTTTTTGCTTCATAACGATAACCTCAGTAACGCGCCCATACGCATAAGCATGACGGGCAATCGTCACGGTTTCATGCGACGAATGGTGCGCAGGCATGCAACAAAAAAGAGAATATAATATGCCCGGATATATTTAAGAGCGCATAATGGTTCGCCGGCGTCAGGGATTGCGCCCGCCGGGCCCTGGAGAGCATACAGAATAGAAAAGGACCCGGTTTCGATATCGCCTGGACATGGCGAAGACCGCAGGCACTTTTAATAGCATAGCGTATAAACTATTGGAGCGTCCGATCGATGTAACGGCCGGCGTGCGGAGGATTCACATGGCGAAAGCGTCTCACGAGAAGCACAAGGAAAAAGCGGAAGGCAAACAGTACACGGTAGCGGTCATCACGGTCAGCACCTCCCGGTTCGAGAAGTACGGCAACAGCAAGAGCCCCGGGGACTGCGACGACGTGTCCGGCCAGGTCATCATCGACCTGCTGGAAAAGGCGGGGCACAAGACCGCGTACTGGCTGCTGAAGGATAACCTGCTCGACATCCAGACGACCCTCATGGAGATGCTGGAGCGGGCGGACGCGGCCGTCCTGTGCGGCGGCACCGGGCTGACGGCCAGCGACGTGACCATCGAGGCGGTCACGCCCATGCTGGAGAAGACCATTCCCGGGTTCGGCGAACTGTTCCGCCTCAAGAGCTACGAGGAGATCGGCACCGCCAGCGTCCTCTCCCGGGCCACGGCCGGCGCGATCAAGGGCCGGGCCGTGTTCTGCATCCCCGGCTCGCCTAACGCCGCCCGGCTGGCCGTCTCACAGATCATCGCACCGGAGCTGGGGCATATTGTGTCCCATATCAGAGCTCACTAAAGTATGAGATGATGAAAAAGGGCGACTTCCACTCCATCATATCGTCAATACGAATAGCGCTGCGCGCCAGGGGCGGGAGGGAGGGTAGTACGAATGGCCCGCCGAAGGCGGCAAACGACGGAGCCCGGCGCGCACATCCGACAAGTTTTTACAGGAGCCCATCGATGACCGGGATTTTCGCCGGGTATCAACGAAGAAAAACGGGCAGGGCTGCCGTCGTACGCCCGGCCAGAGCATTCGCCCGCGCGCGATCGGCCGCCGCCGGAATGGGCCCTTATCGAAGGGCATAAATATCAACAGGCCGATGTTATTCCGGGTGAGGACCCTGGACAGCGCGGACGTGAGGAAGATCGGCGGCGGCTGCGGCATCGCTGCCATCGCGACCTATGTGTCGGGCACCATTGTAGCTGCCGCACAGTATCCGGTACAGTTCAGTCCGTTCGACCTCCTGATCAGCGACCTCGGGAACTATCTCCATAATCCCTCGGGCGCCGTCTATATCAATGCGGGAGGGGTCATCGCCGGGCTGCTGCTGGTACCGTTCTTCGTCAGCATCGGGCCCTGGTATGACCTGGCGAAGAGCCGGAAATTTTTTTACATCGGCGCCGAGCTGTTCGGCATTGTGCTGGCGCTGGGCATGATCATGCAGGCCATCTTCTCCCAGGACACGCCCCTGCACCGGCCGTGGTCGGCCATCGCCTTACTCTCGATGCTCCTCATGCTGCTGTTCGCGAACTTTGCGCTGCTAAAAAATCCGGCGTTCAACCGGCTGATCGGCTGCTTCGGGTTTGCGGCAACGCTGGCCTGCGCGGCGTTCCTGGCCCTTTACGCGATCGGCCTGTCCCCGTTCATCCTGGAGTGGATAGCGGTGTACGCCTGCCTGCTCTGGGTGTGGCTCCTGTCGTTTAACGCGCTTAGCCTGAAGAGAAGCGGCAGCTAAAACCCGGACGGCCTGCGGGATTCCGGTCATCTTAACGTTTGTAGCAATAGTCGCTCGTAGACGTCGACGGCCTTCCGGAGCTGTTCGATCTCTATGTATTCGTCGACCACGTGGGCCTGCTCGATGCTGCCCGGGCCGATGACGACCGCGGGTATCCGCTTCGCGCGGAACGCCCACATGTCGCAGCCCGCCGGGAACCCGGCTGGCTCCGGATCGACGCCCGATTCTCCGAGCGCACGAGACGCCAGCCGGACGATGGGTTCGTCCTTATCCGTGGAGGACGGCGGGTACGCCGACAGCAGGTCCAGGTCCACCTCGGCGTCGTGCCGCCTAGAAAAACGGCTGACAAGGCGGCGCAGGTCGTCGTAGGCCGACTCGATGCTCTCGCCGGACACCAGCCGGCGGTCGATGAAGAACGTGCAGCTCTCCGGCACCACGTTGATGCGCTCGCCCCCGTAGATCATCGTGACCTCGGACGACGAACGGCCCAGCAGCGGGTCGGTCTTTTGGCCGACGCGACGGCCGTAGGTCTCGATGTTCTTGATCAGCCGGATCGCGATGGTGATCGCGTTGGTGCCCTGCGCCGGCCGGGAGGCGTGCGCCGCCTCGCCGTAGACCGTTATGATCGGCCGGATGGCCCCCTTGTGGGCGATGGCCACCCGTAAGCCGGTCGGCTCCCCGATCACCGCCGCCGCGGGCGTATAGGCCTCGAGCAGCTTCCGCGCGCCCGTCGACCGTCCTGTCTCTTCCTCGACCACGGCAGCGACCGCCACGCACCCTTTCACCCGGCCCTTCACCCGGGCCATCGCCTCCATCATGGCCGCCAGCGATCCCTTGGCGTCGGTGGCGCCTCTCCCGTAGATGCGCCCGTCCCGCACTGAAGGGGTGAACGGGGGCGTCTCCCAGCCGGCCGCGTCGAGCGCCGGGATGACGTCCTGGTGCGTGCATAGCATGAGCCCGATCGGCCCGGCGCCGGCCTTCCCGATCACGTTGTACCGGTCGCTGTCCACCGCCTGCATCTCCACCTCCAGGCCCAGCTCCCCGAACTTGCGCTCGAGGTAGCCGGCCAGCGGCGTTTCCGAGCCGGTGACCGACGGGATCGCGATCAGTTCCTGCAGGATGCCCTCGGCCGAAAAAGGGGTCTCGCTCATCTTAAAGAGGTTAGCTGCGAAGGTATATTGTTCTTTTCATGAGGCCGCGGCGGCCGCGGCGGCTTATGTGAAAATAGCGAAAACCATTTTACCGCTCAGCCCTATTGTATACCATCATGGCAAGGAAAGACGACCTGCCGGACATGATCGTCTCGGCCGCGAGGTATGCGTTTTCTAACATGACCGCCCTCCTCATCGGCGGCATCGTCATCGCGCTCTCTTTCCTTATCATCGGGCTGCCGTTCTTCCTGGGGTACATCACCCGGTGCATGAAGGAGATCGTCCGGGGCAACGGGGTGATGCCGGAGTGGGACGACATCGGGCAGATGTTCGTGGACGGCATCCGGATGACGGGCGTGTTCTTCGTCTATGTGGCCCTGTTCATCGCCGTGATTACGATCCCGGTGGTGACCCTCGCGATCTTCAACTTCATCGGCGCGCCGATGATGATCCTGCTCAGCACCCTGTTACTGGCGATCACGTCGGCCATCGTGTTTTGCCTGTTAGCCGTCGCCTTCTTCGCTTCGTGGATCGTCTACGCGAGCACCGGCAGCATGCGGAAGGCGATCACGGTGAAAATGGTGTGGGGATTCATCGTATCTGACCCGACCAACTATCTGGTTGCCCTCGTGGCCTGTTCCGTCGTCGCGCTCCTGGGCGTCGTCGCCATGTCGCTCTTCGTCACCATCCCCTGGGCGCTGTTCGTCATGTGCTCCGCGGTCACCTTCATCTACGCCAAGTTCTACCAGGACACGATGAAGTCCACGGCCCATGCGCTGGACTGGCTGAAGTAAACGTTTTAAGCCGGGGCGGCATATTTTATGCCATGGCCCGGTACCAGCCGCTGTTCATCGACTTCACTGGCAAGCGCGTCGTCGTCTTCGGCGGCGGCCCGGTCGGTGAGAGGAAGGCGGCTTATTTTGCGGGCGCGAATGTCACGGTGGTCAGCAGGGACTTTACCCCCGGCCTGGAGTCGATGCCGGGAATCCGGCGGGTCAGGCAGCACGTGGTGGCTGCGGATGTGCCCGGGCTGGTCAAAGATGCGTTTCTGGTGGTAGCGGCGACCGGCAATCCGGCGCTGGACCGGGAGATCGCCCGGATGGCCGGCGAGGCCGGGGCCCTGGCCAACTCGGCGGCAGGCGGCTCGGAGGTCATCCTGCCGGCGAAGATCGTGCGGGACGATATCATCGTCGCGGTCTCCACCGGCGGCACCAGCCCGGCCATGGCCCGGTTCATCCGGCAGAGGCTGGAGTCGTCGCTCGGCCGGGAGCTCGCGGACATGGCCCGGCTGCAATCGAGCCTGCGGGAGACGCTGAAGAAGGAGGTGCCTTCGCAGGAGGAGCGGGAACGGCTGCTATGGAAAGTGCTGGAGGACCCGGACGTCTGGGATGCGCTAAAGATATCATACAATAATGGGATGCTTCTCGCTATTGAGAAGCTGCGGAAAGAAATATAAATTTGGGTTATTTATCGGCTACCCAAATATAATAAACCATACTATTTTTAATAAACTGAGATTGATGAAAAATGAGATGCTTTTACAATAATGAGATGATAAGATTCAATGAGCTAGATATTGGGCGATTTTAGATATATTTCTGAATCACAAAGTAGTAAGTGTTTACATTGCGATTTGTTTTATACCATCATGGTTAAGGTCGCTATTAATTCTCGTATGTTTTTTCTTTTAATCCAGGACCTAGTTTTTGATGTACAATTTTTGCACAACAAACAGTCAGCTGAGCAACTATTTGAACATCATAAGGAACAGGCTCTGGCTTTAGTTTGTATTTATAATCTCTCATGGCTCAGTAAGGAAGCGATCCGATTTATTTTTCAATTTATTGCATATAAGTTTTTTCTTTGATTCGGATATTCAAGCCAGCCACTAAGACCCATTATCCGTAAACTATATTCGGTTATAGTGCTAAGAATAAACCAAATAGTGTTACTTATTTACATTACATATTTATAGTGTGATACTATGCGGTGCCTCTCCAGCCTCTCGATCAGCTACAAAACAGCAAACGTCGACCTGATCGAGAGGGCCCGTCTCCCGGACCCCGACCTCGCGTTGCGCCGGCTGGCCTCCCGGGAAGGCGTGTCGGAGGCCATGCTGTTGCAGACCTGTAACCGGGTGGAGTTGTATACGGTATCCGGATCTCCGGATCTGCTGGCCGGCTTTGCCCGGGACGAAGGCCTGCCGTCGGAAGCGATGACGCCGGCGTCGGACGAGGGCTGCATGCGGGCGATGATGCGGCTGGCCTGCGGGCTGGAGTCGATGATCGTGGGCGAGGACCAGGTCCTCGGGCAACTGAAGGCCGCGTACCTGCATGCGGAGAAAAACCGCACCATGGGGCCGGTGCTCTCGGCCGTGGTGATGAAGGCCATCCACACCGGCCGGAGGGCCCGCGCGGAGACAAAGATCAACAAGGGCTCGGTCTCTATCGGATCGGCCGCGGTCGACCTGGCGGAGGCGATCGCCGGCGGCCTGCGGGGGAAGACGATCCTCGTCGTGGGGGCCGGGGAGATGGGCACGCTGGTCGCCCGCGCGATCGCGGAGAAGAGCCTCCGGGCGATCTACGTGGCCAACCGGACGTTCGAGCAGGCGGAGAAGCTGGCTTCCAGCCTGCAGGGCACGGCGGTCCGGCTGGACCGGATAGAGGACTATATCAGCAGCGCCGACGTAATTATTTGTGCTACGGGCGCGCCCCACATCATTATTACGAGAAAGATGATCGAACGGAACAGGAACGGCCACCCCCTGCTGGTCATCGACATCGCCAATCCCCGGAACGTCGAGACCGCGGTCGGGGAGCTGCCCGGCGTCACGCTGCACAACATCGACAGCCTGAGGCGTATCAGCGACGCCAACCTGGAGACGCGTCGGGCGGAGGCGGCGAAGGTCGAGCTGATCATCGAGGAGGAGATGGCGCTGCTGAATCGGGACCTGAAGCGGATGCAGGCGGACAGCGTGATCGGCGGCCTGTACCGGAAGACGGACAGCATCCGCGCCGCCGAGCTCGATTACGCGATCACGAGGCTGACCTCGGCGGGCGGGCTGTCCGAGAAGCAGGTCGGCATCCTGCGGGACTTCTCCGCGGCGCTGACCGGCAAGATCCTGGCCGTCCCGACGCGAAAGCTCCGGCTGGCCGCCGAGCGGAGCGACGAGGACTGTCTCCGGGTGGCACAGGACCTGTTCGACCTGAAGGGTGAGGAGGAAGATGTCGTATCCAGTCACAAGGCCAAGGCGCTTAAGGCAGAGTAAGGCCATCCGCGGGATGGTCGGCGAGCACGCCCTGGACGCCGGCGACCTGATCTGTCCGGTCTTTATCGACGAGACCGCTACCGAACGAAAGCCTGTCGGCTCCATGCCCGGCGTGGAGCGCCTGCCGCTTGATGCGGTGGAGGCCGAGGCGGACGAGATCGCCGGGCTCGGGATACCGGCCGTCATCCTGTTCGGCATCCCCGGGGAGAAGGACGAGACCGGCGAAGGCGCTTATGCCGCGGGCAACGTCATCGAGAAGGCGGTCAGGACAATCAAGCGGCGAAACCGCGACATGGTCGTGATCACGGACGTATGCCTGTGCGAGTACACGACGCACGGCCACTGCGGGCCGATCAAGAACAACACGGTCGATAACGACGCGACCCTCGACATCATCGCGAAAACGGCGGTCAGCTACGCGAGAGCGGGCGCCGACGTCGTGGCCCCCTCCGGGATGATGGACGGCATGGTCCACGCCATTCGCAGCGAGCTGGACTTCCATGGCCTGAAAGACACGATCATCATGTCCTACGCGGCCAAGTACGCGTCGGCCATGTACGGTCCGTTCCGCGACGCTGCCTCATCCGGCTGCAAAGGCTTCGACCGGTCCACCTACCAGATGGACCCCGCCAACGCGGACGAAGCCATGCGCGAAGTGGCTATGGACCTGGAGGAAGGCGCGGACATCGTCATGGTCAAGCCGGCGCTCTCGTATCTCGACATCATCTACCGGGTCAAGGCCGAGTTCCGGGTGCCCGTGGCGGCGTACAGCGTCAGCGGCGAGTACGCGATGATTAAAGCGGCGGCGGCTAACGGGTGGATCGACGGCGACCGCGTCGCCCTGGAGGCGCTGCTGTCCATGAAGCGGGCCGGCGCCGACATGATCGTCACCTATGCCGCGAAGGATATCGCCAGGCTGCTGCAGGCGTGAAAAATGAATATCATTTATTGGCTTACTGTTTAAATCATTGAGGTATTCCCGTGAAACTGGACATGTCAAAATCGCTGTACGAACAGGCCGTTACCATCTTCCCCGGCGGGGTCTCCAGCCCCGTACGGGCCATCAAGCCTTACCCGTTCTACGTGAAGTCCGCCAGCGGCAGCCACATTACCGATGCGGACGGCAACGAGTACATCGACTGTTGCATGGGCTACGGCCCGCTCATCCTCGGCCACGCCCACCCGGGCGTCCGGGAGGCCATCGCGCAGCAGCTCGAGAAGGGCTGGCTGTACGGCACGCCCACCGAGCTGGAGATCAGGTACGCCCGGAAGATCCAGGCGTATTTCCCGGGCATGCGGATGCTCCGGTTCGTGAACACCGGCACCGAGGCCACGATGGGCGCCATCCGGGCGGCGCGGGGGTTCACCGGCCGGGACAAGATCGTGAAGATCGAGGGCGGCTTTCACGGCGCCCACGACGCGGTCCTGGTCAAGGCCGGCTCCGGCGCCGCCACGATCGGCGTGCCCGACTCGCTCGGGGTCCCGGCGGACGTGGCCAAGAACACGCTGCAGGTGCCTTTTAACGACGTGGCCGCCATGGAGGAGACGCTCTCCGCCCACAGGGACGAGATCGCCTGCGTGATCATGGAGCCGGTGATGGGCAACATGGGCCCCATCCTGCCGAAGGACTACTACCTGCGGGCGGTGAGGAACCTGACCCGCGACTACGACGTGCTGCTCGTCCTGGACGAGATCATCACCGGGTTCCGCGTCAGCATGTTCGGCGCCCAGGGGTACTATGGCATCGAGCCGGACCTGACCACGCTGGGCAAGATCGCCGGCGGCGGCCTGCCCATCGGCGTCTTCGGCGGGCGGAAGGACATCATGGAGACGGTGGCCCCGCAGGGCGGGGTGTACAACGCCGGCACCTACAACGGCAACCCGCTGTCCCTGGCCGCCGGCCTGGCGACCGTCGAGACCCTGGAGCGGGAGCGCGTCCACGCGAAGCTGAAAGACCGGACGACGGCGCTGGGCCAGGCGCTGACGGACATGATGAGGCACCTGAAGCTGGACTACACGCCGGTTGGCCTCGCGTCCATGTTCCAGGTCTTCTTCGGCCCGCAGCCCGAGAACTACGAGGGCGCGCTGAAGTCGGACAAGGCCAGGTACGTCGAGTTCTGGCGGCGCATGCTGGAGAACGGCGTCTTCCTGATGCCATCCCAGTTCGAGACCAACTTCCTTTCGGCGGCTCACACGCAGCAGGATGTCGACCGGATCGTGCAGGCCTGCCACCGGTCGTTCGAAGCGATGATGACGGGTCCCGGGACTCGCTAGCGAGTCAGGGGAGGTAACGGGCTTGAGGATCGGTACGCGAGGGAGCCGGCTGGCAATGGCGCAGGCCAACAGGGTATGTTCTCTGTTGAGCGAGAATGGGGTTAACGCAGAGCCCGTGGTCGTGAAGACCTCGGGGGACGTGCAGTCGGACCGCCCGCTGTACGCGCTGAAGGGCTACGGCGCCTTCGTCCGGGAGATCGACGAGCTGCTGCTCCGGGGGGAGATCGACGCCGCGGTGCACAGCCTGAAGGACGTCCCCACCGAGCGGCCGGAAGGGCTGACGCTGGCCGCCACGCTCAAGCGGGAGTCCGCGCTCGACCTCGCCGTGACCCGGGACGGCAGGCTTTTGAAGGACCTGCCCGGGGGCGCGGTGATCGGCACCTCAAGCACCCGGCGGAGAGCGCTGATAAGGCGGTACTACCCGGGGCTGCGGACGAAGGACGTCCGGGGCAACGTGGACACACGGCTGCGTAAGATGGAGGCCGGGGAATACGACGGCATCCTGCTCGCCGAGGCGGGACTCATCCGGCTCGGCATTGTCCTGCAGGCCGAACGACTGGACCCATACCAGTTCGTGCCGGCCGGCAACCAGGGCGTGATCGCCGTGGTGACAAGGGAGGACTCGCCCGCGCTCGGGCCGCTGCGACAGCTGAACGACCACACCACCTGGCTGGAGACCAGGGTCGAGCGGATCATCACCTCGGCGCTGGACGGCGGCTGCGTCGTCCCGATGGGCGCCTACGCGAGCATGGTCGGCGACGAGATCGACGTGATCTGCGAGGTGCTGTCCCTCGACGGGAGCCAGCAGGTCCGGGTCAGGGAGACGATACCGGTGGCCGGCTGCGAGGAGCATGCGCTGCGGATCGCGGAGCGGCTGGCGATGTCGGGCGGAAAGATGCTGGCCGGGGCGGCCAGGAAGGAGCTGTTACGATGACGGGAAAAGTGTACCTTGTGGGCGCGGGGCCGGGCAGCGCGGACCTGCTGACCGTACGGGCGATGAACGTGCTTAAGGAAGCCGACGCCATCCTGTACGACGCCCTGGTCGGAGAGGAAGTGAAGGCGCTGTTCCCCCCGGGGGCCGAGCTGATCGACGTCGGCAAGCGGGCGGACAACCACGCGTACCCGCAGGCGGAGATCAACCGGATGCTGGTCGACCTGGCGCATCAATACCGGACCGTGGTCCGGGTCAAAGGCGGCGACCCTTACGTGTTCGGACGCGGCGGGGAGGAGGCGGAAACCCTGGCGAGGCGCGGCATCACGGTCGAGGTTGTCCCGGGCATCTCCTCGGCGATCGCGGCCCCGGCCAGTGCCGGCATCCCGGTGACCTTCCGGGGCTACGCGTCGTCCGTGACGATCATCACGGGCCACGAAGACCCGACGAAGGGCGCGACGGCGCTGGACTTCAGGGCGCTGGCGTCGCTGCAGGGCACGCTGGTCATCCTGATGGGCATCAAACGCCTCGAGGATAACGTGCGGGCGCTACTTGACAATGGCAAGGCCCCGGACACGCCGGTCGCCATCGTGGAGAGCGGCACCACCCGGGACGAGCGGGTCACCGTGGGCACGCTGGGGACGATCGTCGGGCTGGCGAAACAGCGCGGGGTGGAGGCGCCGGCCGTGATCGTGGTCGGGGACGTCGTCCGCCTGAGGGAAGTGCTGGGCAGGAAATGAAGCGGATTGCCATTACCAGGCCCCGAAAGCTGCTGCCGGAAGCGGAAGCGCTGGTGCGATCCCGGGGACTCGAGCCCGTCCCGGCGCCCATGATGGAGCTGGTGCCCCGGGAGGACGGGGCGCTGGAGCAATTTTTCAAGCGGCTTGAGGCGGGGGAGGTCGACACGGTCGTCATCACCAGCCAGAACGGCGTCGGCTTCATCTTCGACCGGGCCCCCGACGCCATGGCGCTGAAGGACCGGCTGAACCGGGTCGAGGTCATCTCCATCGGGCCGAAGACCAGCCAGGCGCTGGAGGAGCACGGCGTACGGGCGCGACGGATGCCGGCGGAGTACTCGAGCGAAGGCCTGGTGCGCGATTTCCGGCTGCCCGGCAGGCGCGTCGAGGTACTGCGCAGCGACCACGGCAACCCGGTGCTCATCTCGGGGTTCCAAAAAGGCGGCGCGTCAGTGAGAGAAGTGATCATCTACGATATCGTGCCCCTGGCCGGGGACGCGCAGGCCGCCTTCGTCCGGGAGGCGCTGTCGGGCCGGATCGACGCGTTCACGTTCACCAGCACCATGACGGCGAAGAGCCTGCTGGCGATGGGCGAGTCTTTGGGAGTGCTGGATGACCTGAAGCGGGCCATTAACGACCGTAAGGTCGCCGTCATCGGCCACCCGACGGCCGACTTTTTAAAGGCCAGCGGCATCCGCATCGACGCGGTGCCGGAGCGGTTCACCTTCGAGGACATGATCGACGCCCTGCTGAACGTCCTGTAAGGCCAGTGCCCCCTTATGGTAAAATATGAGTACTTATAAGTGATTCTTAAAGCTACGGGAGATCGAACTCATGGCTATCTGTAAAAACTGCGGTACGGAGGTCCCCGGGGGCACCGAATTCTGCCCGACCTGCGGCAGCCGTCTCTCGGGCGAAAGCCGGCGCAACGGCCGGCGGACGGACCGCTGGGAAATGTGGTGGGGAGACGAGCGGGTGAGGGAGTGGAGCTGGACCTGGTCGCCGTTCTGGATCATGGTCAACGCCGTCGTCTTCGGCCTGGGCATTGTCCTGATAGGCACGCTGCTGTTCCTCCGGGCGTCGGGCTTCATGTCCCTGGTGTCCGGCGACAACTTCTGGGCCTGCCTGCTCATCGGCCTCGGCGCCCTCGGCGTCGTCCGCGAGGCGGCCAAGATCCTGGTGAGCGGCCGCATGCACTGGCCCGGCGGGCTCATCTTCGCCATCGTGCTGATCGTCCTGGGCGCCGCCGGCCTGGCCGCGCAGCTCATGAACTGGGGCCACTACTGGTGGACGTTCGTGATCGCCGCCGCGGGCCTGATCATCATCCTGATGGGCGTCTTCAACTACTTCTGGATGAAGGCCCGGTTCAAGCGATTCGATTAATGACACGACCCCGGCCGGGTATAATATTTGCCGGGCAAACGTCGCATGCATGGCGGTCGCCAGCTACACGGGCGGGCGGGCGCTCGCGCGTGCGCGCGTAACCGGGCGGAGAGACCCCCGGCGGCCCGTCATTATTTCTTCGCCAGGTCGTAGTAGTAGCGGATCCGGCAGCTGTGCTCGATCATCGCCGTCGTGTTAAAACAGTCCTTCAGGTCCGGGCCGAAGGCGAACGAGCCGTGGCCGCGGTTGATGAATCCCTTGTAATGGCCCGATTTCAGCAGCCTGCCGATGTTGTCCCACAATAGCGGCTCGCCGGTCGCCCCGTCCACGACGGGGATGGTGCCGAGGAAGGGCAGGCCTTCGCTGTCGAGCGGCGTCACCGTGTCTTTCTGCAGCAGCGACTCGACGATGGCGAAGGGCGGATGGGCGTGGATGATGGCCCGGGCGCCCGTGTTCATGTAGATAGTCCGGTGGCTCTGCGTCTCCGTGGACGCCTCGCCCAGCGGGTCGGACAGCGACGGCCCGACCTCGATGACGTCATCCGGCCCGTTGACTTCTCCGAGCATCACGTTGGTCCTCTTGATGACCAGCCCGTGTTTCGTGCGCACGCTGATGTTGCCGAACCGGGAGCTGGTCAGGCCGCTCTCCTCGAGCTTCTTACCCCAGAAAGCTATCTCTCGCCACATCACTATCCCATCCAGATACACACCTGCACATTATTATATCTATCCGGCCATAGACGATACTGTGAGCCGGAACCGCGGGCTCCACCGGAAATAAAGGGGGTAAATGCGCTGTGCACGATCATTTGACCGCCTGGAAGGCAGAATACGGAAAAGCCGTCTGGCGCGGGCCCTACGATGTCGGGCCGGTGACGTCTTCCGTCAGGACGGAAAGCAGGCTGCTGGACGCGGGCTGCGGGAGCGGCAAGATGGCCGTGCCGCTCGCGAGGGCGGGCTACCGCGTCGTGGGCATGGACCTGGTCCGGGACGGGCTTCGGGAGATGAGGGATAAAGCCGACGCTGACCCGGTGGTCGGGGATGTGAGGAGCCTGCCCTTCAAAGACGGCACCTTCGATGCCGTCGTGTGCTATGACGTGTTGCAGCACCTGCTGGAGCCGGAACGGGCCGGGGCGGCCGCCGAGATCAGGCGGGTGCTGGCTCCCGGGGGGCAGGTCTTTGTCGAAGCCTTCGGCCGGGAGGACATGAGGTATGGCGGCCCGGAGGCCGAGCCACATACGTTCCGGCGGGAGAGCGGCATCGTCTATCACTACTTTTCGGAAGGCGAGATGGAAAGCCTGCTGTCCGGCTTCGAGGGCGTCCGGGTGAAGAGCACGGTGACGCGCAAGGTTTTCAGGGGCAGGGAGTACATCCGTCACAGGATATTTGCCTGCGGTACGAAGGGCCGTTAAAATGTATTGCAACCAACAGTTTACCAATTTTTTGTCATTTTTAAGATAAATTTTAATACGTTCGCAATCAATTGCTAGTAGCACCTGAGATGCCTGCAGCATAAGATGCAGGCAGTATCAAAGATGATGCGTATGCCCGCAGGGGTATTGGACACATGGACATATCAGGCACCCTGTACAGCGTTTTTGGCGTGAGCGAGCCGCTATTCCTGGCGCTCGAGGCACTGGTAGCGCTGCTGCTGGCCGTTTCCCTCTCCGCGACCGTGCTGGAGACCGTGCGGATCTACCGGGAGTACTCCGTGAAGGAGGAGCCGGAGGAAGCGGAGGAAGAGCCAGAGAAGACCATGCTGATGCCCGGGGAGGCCGGGAAGATCGACCTCACGAAGCTCGGCCAGGCCGCGCCGCAGAAGCCCGCCGGGCCCGCAAAGCCATCCGTTATCGTTACGCCGCCGCCCGCGGCCCCGGCCATCGAGGTGGTCAAGGGCACGCTGCCGGAGAGCATCAAGGCCCTCACGGCGAAGTACGGGCTGGACTGGCTGACCATCTCGTCCGGCGACGGCCTGGTCATCGCCTCGACCAGCAAGACCCCCGACGAGGACGCCGCGGTCTACTCGAACCTGTTCTACGAGCTCCACCGGGCCCGCGCCGAGACCTACTTCAACGTCTCGAACAAGAACATCCACCTGCTGCAGGTCGAAAGCGGCGGCCACAAGGTGATCGACGTGGCCGGCAGGGCCGGGCAGATGACGCAGGCCGAAGTGTCCGGGCTGCGAGAGGATACCCGGATGGTCGTGGAGCGGTTTCTCTGGGCCGCGAAGGCGCAAAGGTAACTAAAAATGAGCGACCGTCGGCCGGGCGGCCTCGCGCGCGACCGGCGCGGAGGCATCCATTTCTAACGGGAGGACGGGCAGCGCATATCTCCGCCGGAGGCAGCTTGCGAGCGCTCCGGCGCGGCTGCTACACGACACTATCTTTTTGCCCATGTGATAAAGGCTATCTAATAGCGGCGTGCAATGATTTGATCGGACGACTATGGGCACGGGTTCAATTGAGGCGGTCACGCTGGACCTCTGGTTCACGCTGATCGCACACGACGAGTCATACGACAGCAAGATCACAGAGGCAAGGCTATCGGGCATATCGAGGGCGCTGCGGGACGCGGGCCACGACGTCCCGCGGGAGCGGATGGAAGAAGCGTTCGGCAGCTCCGGCCGGTACCTGGAACAATACTGGTCCACATACCGGGACATGGACACGGACGGGCAGGTCCGGGTGCTGCTGAAATGCCTGGGCATCGCGCCGGAGCCGGGGCTGGTCGCGGCGGTCGCCGACCCGTACGCGAACGCCGTGCTCCGCGTGGAGCCGTTCCTGGTGGACGGCGCGCGGGAGGCGCTGAAGGCGCTGCGGGACAGCGGCCTGAAGCTGGCGCTCATCTCCAACACGGGCCGGACGCCGGGCCAGGCCATGCGGAAGGTGATCAGCAGGATGGGCATCCTCGACTTCTTCGAGGTGACCACGTTCTCGAACGAGGCCGGGTACCTCAAGCCGGACCCCCGCATCTTCGAGGCCACCCTGTCACAAATCGAGGCCCTGCCGGCGCGGACGGTCCACGTGGGCGACCACGACCTGCTGGACGTGAAGGGCGCGAAAGGCTACGGCATGAAAAGCGTCAAGGTGCTGCAGTACGCCAGCAATCGCCGGCCATCGGACGAGGCCGACCTGTGCATCGGCACGATGCACGAGCTGCCCGACGCCGTCCTCCGGCTCATGAAATGATCACAAGCCGCCAAGGGTCCAAGAGGAGGGACCAAGACGCCATTGTAGAAACTAAGAGGCGCCAAGATGCCAAGTCTCTTTTTTAAGTTCAAGGGGCCAGGAAGCCAAGATATTATCTGCATACTTTTTACTAAGTACTTTAACTCTTGGCCTCTTCAATCTAAAAATAATCTTGGCGCCCTGGCGCCTCTTAGTTTCTACAGTGGCGTCTTGGCCTCTCTTCTTGGACTCTTGGGAGTTTGGTGAGATAGTTTTTTTAGTGGGGGGTGCAACAGTATTGCTGGCATGATCGACACGGTGACCTTCGACGTCTGGAACACGCTGGTGGTCCACGAGTTTTACGACGACCGGCTGAAGCTCCACCGGATAAGCAGCATCATGGAGGCGCTGCGGGCCGAAGGGTATGTAATCACCGGGGAGCAGATGGACGCCGCCTACGACTACACCGAGGCCAGCCTCGCCGCCGTATGGAAGAGCGAACGCGACGTAGGCAACGACACGCACCTCGCGCTGTTCCTCGAGGGGCTGGGCCTTGACGTCTCGGACGCACTCATCGACGCCATCCGGGAGCCTTACTCGCACGCGCTGCTCCACTTCCGGCCGAAGCTGGTCGACGGCGCGGCGGAGCTGCTGGTCGGACTGAAACGGCAGGGCTACAGGATCGGGCTGATCTCGAACACCGGCCGGACGCCGGGCCGGACGATGAGGAAAGTGCTTGACGGGTACGGGCTGACGAAATGCTTCGACGCGATGACGTTCTCGGACGAGGTGTGTTACATCAAGCCGAACCCCAGGATTTTCGCGCTCGCGCTGGACAGCCTCCGGGCGAAGCCGGAAAGCACGGTCCACGTGGGCGACAACCCGCTGCTGGACGTGTACGGGGCCCGGGCCTGCGGCATCGGCGCCATCCTGTTCACGAAGTACATGGACCGGTTCGAGCAATATGCCTCGAAATACTACAGCGCCAACGGCCGCCAGTGCGAGCCCGACTGCCGGGTGGACGCCCTGCCGCTGGTCGAAAAGGCGCTGGCGCGGCTGGCCGGACGACATCTTCCGGGCAGCCCGGAAAAGTAAATATAACTTGACGGGAGTTCCCCCTCATTAAGGACACAGCTATGGACGCCATGATGGATGTCGACCTGCGCTCGACGATGGATATCCAGATTACCGCGCTGGAGTGGATGCCGTACGAGAACGGCTACCTGAAATACTACCCGGACGAGGACAGGGACGTCTACCTGGAACAGTGCCCGGACGGTACCCTGATGGTCTCCCCGGAACGCTTCCGTGCGCGGGTCATGTCCGAGTTTGACTACCCGCTGGACCAGGTCTACTGCGGGGACAACCCGGTCCTGCTCAAGCTGAAGGAGTTCTACAGGCACTGCTGGGTGCTGAAGCTGCACGATCCCTACATCTCTCTCATCATTACCATTCTTACCCAGAACAAGACGGCCGACAGCGCCCGCCGGACCTTCTACCGGCTGCAGCACCGCTACAAGGGCATCGACGTCCACAAGATGGCGGCCGCGGACAAGGGCGAGCTGGAGGAGCTGATCCGGACCTCGGGGCCGTACAAGGCCGACTTCATCATCCGCTGCTCGCAGGAGATCATCGACCGCTACGGCGGCAGCATCGAGTGGATGCGCGACGCGCCGACGCGCGAGGCCCGGGAAGCGTTGCTCGGCTTGTACGGCGTCGGGCCCAAGACCGCGGACTGCGTGCTGTTGTTCAGCCTGGGCCACAGCGTGGTGCCGGTCGACACGCACATCTGCCGGGTCTCGGAGCGCACCGGCCTCAGCATGGCCACCGGCGACTCCGAGGCGGCCAAGCGGAAGGTGAAGGAAGACCTGGAGAAGCGCCGGCGGATACCGGGGATGGCACATCTGCTGATCATCAACCTGGGCCGGGATTTCTGTAAAGCGGTGGCCCCGCTGCACAGCATCTGTCCGGTCGGAGACATCTGCCCCAAACGGGACGAGCGTAAGGAGAAGAAGCTGACGTAGGTGCGTTCCATGGGCAGGGCGAAGGCGAAGGCGCGGGCGCAAAAGGTCATGGGGGTCGACGAGGCGGGCCGCGGGCCGGTCATCGGGCCCCTCGTCGTCTGCGGCGCCCACATCGACCAGCGCGACCTGCCGGACATCGAGGCGCTCGGCCTGAAGGACTCCAAGAAGCTGACCGCGAAGAAAAGGGAATCATTCGCGACAGAGCTGAAGGGGCTGCTGAAATACGAGCTCGTCGTGCTCACGCCCGGGGCGATCGACGCCCGGGTCGGCTCCGAGGAGAACCTGAACGCGCTCGAGGTCAACTGCTTCGCCGAGACGATCCGGAAGGCGATGCCCGCCGTCGCGTACGTGGACGCGTGCGACGTGAACGCCGAGCGCTTCGGCCATAACATCCGGCAGGCCCTGGACTTCGACCTGGAGATCGTCTCCTGCCACGAGGCGGACGACAAGTACCCCATCGTCATGGCCGCCTCGATCCTCGCTAAAGTCCGCCGGGACGCGCTGATCCGGGAGATTTCGGAGCAGCTGGGCGAGGACGTGGGCAGCGGCTACCCCAACGACCCGGTGACCGTCGAGTTTTTAAAGGGCTATTACAGGAAAAACAAGAAGCTGCCCGACTGCTGCCGCCGGTCGTGGAAGACCTGCAACGCGATCATCGCCGACTGCCTGCAGGCCCGGCTGTTCCAGTACGAGTAACGTTACGGCGTGCCGCTGGCGAGGAACCGCTGCTTGGGGTCCTCCAGCTTCGACAGCAGGAACAGGTCGCCGGGCGAGTAGGCCAGCTCTTTGTCCGTCTTTATATGGACGGTGTACTTCACGGCCGACTTCGTGGATTCGACGTCTTTCCCGTCCTGAATAATCTTCGTGACCAGCGCGGGTGATGACTGGAGCCCGGAATAGACGTGCACCTTGTCGCCCGTCTTGAACTCGCCCTTGAACCGGGCCGTCGTGGCGGCCAGCGCGAACTCGTCGCCCGCCTGCTCGGACGGCGAGAGGATGAAGCCCCGGTCGAGGTCCTTGCTCTGGACGTTCTTCAGCGCGATGCCGACGCGGGAGCCGGTCGGCGCCGACTTGACGTCGATGTCGTTCGTCTGGATGGAGCGGACCTCGGCCTCCTGCTTGAGCGGGGAGACCATGAGCCTGTCCCGCATGTTGACCGTGCCCTGCTTCACGTACCCGAGGATGACGCAGCCGATGCCGGTGACGTTGAAGTGGTGGTCGATCGAGATGCGGACGGGCTTGTCGTTGAGCGCCTTATGCTCTTCTTTCAGCTGGTCGTCGAGCTTGAAGAGGAAGTCCTTCAGCTCCTCGACCCCCTCAAACGTCTTCGTCGAGGTGGCCAGGACGGGCCAGCTTTCCATGACGGTGCCCTTCGTGAGATTCTTTATTTTATTTTTCAGCTCGTCGACGGCGAACGGGTTGGAAGTGTCGGTTTTGGTGATCGCGATGATGCCGTGCTTCGGCTTGAGCAAATCCATCAGGATGATGCACTCGCCGGTGCGGGCGTCCATGCCGCCGGCCGGGATGCAGAAGACGATGACGTCGGCCATGTTGACGGCGTTGACCAGCGCCTTGGGGGACTTGGGGTAGCCGATCGGATCGATGGCGGCCAGGATGTGGTCGCCCTTCATGAAATTATACAGGACGATGTCCGACTCGGTGCCCTTCTTGCCGAGCTTGCCGGCAAGCGTCGTCTTGCCCGACTGCTCCCCGCCGATGATTGCTGCGTTCACCATGATGATCACTTCGAGTACGGTAGTACAATACGGGAAATCACATAAATATGTTGCCCTTTTCGGAAAAGATCATCTCCTTCTCAAGATGAACCGGAAAATGCATGTTCCGTTACAGGTTTAATATGAAACGCTCAACGTTGCATTCGGGCCCGGGCTGCGAGGCCGATGGCGAGCGCGGGCAACACCAGCATGGGCAGGCACCAGCAAACCGGCGTGTAGCCGGGGCCCCGCGTGTAGCCGATGCCGACCAGCCAGGCGGAGCGGTTCCCGTTACCGGCCAGGGCCGTGCCGCCGAACACGTAGCTGCCGTCGCCCGCTTCGATCACGCTGCATAGAAACCCTTCGGGCCCGAAGGTCCGTTGCCAGTCGGCGACGCCGTCCCCGCTCACCTTGATGATATCGGGCCCGCAGGCGAGGGCGAAGCCGCCGTCGGAGGCCTGGATGACGTCGTAAGCGATCCCTTCGGATTCAAAGGTCCGGTTCCAGAGCCCGGTGCCGTCGAGCGCGACCCTGCTCAGGTAAATCTTCGTGTCGTCGTCCTCGTGCTTAGTTCCGGCGAGCAGGTAGCCATCGTTGCCGGCATTGCAAAGGGTGTAAAAGTTTGTATCGCCGTCTCGCTCGTAGCTGATGTCCCACAGCTTGTTGCCAGTGCCGTCAATCCGCAGCAGGTAACCGTGAGTAAGGCTACTGCCTTCAATGAACCTGAAGCCCGCGATCGCGTATCCGCCGTCGGGGGACCTCGCGATGCCATAGCCTTCGAGATTGCCGCTGCCATAGGCCTGCCACCAGATCGGGTCCCCGGTGGCGTCGATCTTCAGCACGTATATGTATAGCCCGCCCGCGCTATTGTTACCAATGCGCGTGCGGTTATCGATGGCCCCCAGGATGACCAGGCTGCCGTCAGCCTCCTGTACCGCGTCCTGGAACCAGCTGACGCCACCGATGCCGTAAGACCTGGTGAGTAACGGGTTTCCGTCCGGGTCTGTCTTCAGCAGGTAGCCGCCGTAGTGGCCACTGCCGTCGTCGCGGCGACCCGTCCCGACGAAGAGGAAATTGCCGTCGAGCGTATTGAGGGCCGCGCTGAACGAGCTGTCTTCCGCAGGGTATATGTTATGCCACAGCAGCGAGCCGTTCTGGTCCGCCCGGCCTGCATAAGCACGCACTTCGTCCGCAGCAAAGGACCGGCCGGCGAAGACGTACCCCCCGTCGGGCGTGCGCGCGACAGACAGGCAGCTGGAGTTCCCGCTTCCCTCGAACGTGCTCGACCAGAGGACGTCGTCCGGCCGCGCCGGTGGCGTTGCATATGCCGTACCGATTAAAAATACAAAAGCGATTGCGGCCAGGATACACAGGCCCGCCCGGAGATATGAAGGTTTCACCCCGACACCTGAGAGAGATATGGTATGGCTTAATATTCAAGCTTTTTCGAGGCGTTACGCAGGCTGGAGCGCCTTCACGATCCCCCGGACCTCGTGCGCGGCGCGGTCGATCTCCTTCAGCGCCCGGGTAAACTGCGGCCCGGCAGACAGCGAGGCGACCAGCAGCGCGACCGGGCCGGCGCCAAGCTCGACGATCCGGCGGTCGCCCGCTTCCATGATCACCCGGCGGGGCACGCCCTGCCGGAGCTCGGACGCGGCCGTCTCCGCCGCGCCCAGCAGGGCTGCGGCCATGGCGGCGAAGGACTCCTTCTCTTCCGGGCTGCCGGGCAGGTCCGCCTCGATGATCACCCCGTCCCGGCGGATGACGGCAGAGGAGTCTACGCCAGCCTCCTTTAGCTTAGCCAGCACGGCCTTGAGATCGCCGCCGAACTCCTGCACAGCCCTTTCCTCCACCGGCACTCCCCCGAAAACAGCCAGATGATTAACCCTGAGATATCAATCTATATTGACTACTATCAATAATAAATATAGATCATAGTAATTATATTATTATACTATAACGGTGTTTAGAGCACATCACAGGATAGCCCGGTCTACGCTATTTTTCCAGAGAGTCGGCAGATGACCGGAGCCCCGGTCAGGTATAAGTTGATGAGAAAAAGTTAACTTCATCCTCCGCCGTATCTTCAATCAGGTAAGGCGCTGCGCGCCTTGACCGACGCATCGGCATCGCATATAACGATGCCGCGGCGTCCCTTGTTAGCGGGAGGGCGGGTAGTGCGGGTGAACCGCCGGAGGCGGCAAACGACTGATGCAAGCGCGCCAACCGGACGATTTTTTCATAAATGTCGATCGATGACCGCTATTTTGGCCGGGTATCAACGATGTAAAACGGGCATCACCGTCGTCGTATGTCCGGCCAGAGCGTTCGCATGCGCGCGCGAGCCTGCGCCCAATCGCCGGAATGCCCGGCTTTTAGTATGAAAAACGTTCAGGGTTTTCATCGTATATCTCTGTGCAGCAGGCACATCGGCGTTTCATGAGAAAGGGCATACATCGGGTATAGCTTAAAAAATGGCAGGGCATTCAGGCCTTGCCTTTCGCCTTGAATGCCCTGGCCTCGTGCTCGTTGCCGTCGACGTTCTGGAACTGCTCGCCGAGCTTCTCCTTGACGTTCAACGTATCGGAGTACCCGTACGCGAAGTTATCGCCCTTCAGTATGACCGTTCTCCCTTTAAACTCCTTCTTGCGGGACTGGGCCGCCTTCATCAGCGCCCCGAACTCCGACACGGGCAGCTGCAGCTCGACGAAGCTCTCGCCGCCCTTCAGCGCCGCCTCTAACAGCGCGTTCACGAACTCGGCCTGGAGCTCCTTGTTCTTCTTGGACAGCTCCTTCCACTCGTTAAAGAACCGCTGGGCGGTCTTCGGGATGTCGTCGTAGCCGACGCCCCAGAGGTCGGACACGTCCTTCAGGATGGATTCGTGCCGCTGCACCTCGTTCATGGCGTTCTCCAGCGACTTGAACTCGAGCCGGACCACGCCGTCCTGGATGCGCTCGCTGGATAACATCTTAATAAAGCCGACCTTCGAGGTGTTGTCGACGTGGATGCCGCCGCACGCCTCCACGTCGTAGCCGTCGATGATCACGATGCGCAGCGTCTTGCCCGGCACCGCGCCGCCCTGGTAGATGCGCATGGAGTACTCCATCTCGGCCGCGGTCCGCGACATCTCGCGGATGCGTACCGGCACCTGCTTCATGACCAGGTCATTGGCCACCCGCTCGATCTCCTGCAGCTGTTTGAAGTTCAGCGACTCGTAGTGGGTGATGTCGAGACGGGCTTTTTCCGGCGTCTTCTCGGCGCCGGCCTGCCAGACGTGATCACCGAGCACCTTCCGCGCCGCGTAGTTGACGATGTGCGTGGCGCTGTGGTGGGCCGAGAGTATCCGGCGCCGGTCACGGTCGACCTCGCCGGTGACCTTCGTGGTGCCCGCCGGCAATGGCGACTTCAGGACGTGGACGATCACGCCGTCCTGCTTGTAGACGTCGACGACCTCGACGCCGTCGATGAACCCGGTGTCGCCGGCCTGGCCGCCGCCCAGCGGGTAGAAGAGCGTCTGATCGAGGACGACCTTATTCGAGTTGATCGTCTTCACGACCGCCGCCTCGAATTTGAACTCCTGCGGGCGCTCGTAGTACATCGGCACCGTCTTCGGCAGGCCCGTAGTCTCGTTCGCCTCGATCTTCCGGGACTCCTTCGCCTCGTGCCGCGCCTGCACCCGGGCGTAGAAGTCCTCGGGGATGGCCACGTCCGGCCGGGCCTCTTTTATTAATTCGGGCGAGATGCCCTGCGAGTCGTACAGCTCGACCAGCTTCTCGGGCGTGAACGACTCCTTGCCCTTCACCATGCGCTTGACGATATCCCGGCTCTTGCGGCGCGACTCCTCGTACCGCTTCTTCTCCACCTCCAGGATGTCGAACAGGCTGCCGTAGTCCCGGAGCTCGGTGTACCACGAGCCGAACTCGTCGATGTGGGAGCGGAACACGTCGTTCAGGTCGAGGTTGAGCTGGTACTGGTCGATGAGCGTCCAGCACCGGCGCAGCAGGTTGCGCAGGTTGTAGCCGCCGCCCACGTTGGAGGGCAGCGCGCCGTCGTGGATCGCGACGAGCAGGCTGCGGGTGTGGTCGGCGATCGCGTACAGCGACCGCATCCGGTAGACCTGGTCCTGCAGCGCGCCGATGTCCATGTCGAGCTGCTTCGCCACGTCCTTCCAGACGGAGTTGACGTCCTCGATCTCGTCGACGTTTAATATGCCCGCGTAACGGGCGAAGCGTGCCTGGAAGTCGCGATCCGGCCGCCAGCCCACGCCCCGGTATATCATTTCCATGGTCTTCGGGAACGTGGCGTCGTACGACATCGGCAGGCCCTGGCTGAACCACGCCCAGCGCTCCAGCCCGGCGCCCATGTCGATCACCTTCGTCCGCAGCTCGCGGAAGTCGCCGCCGGGCAGCTGCTCGTACTGCATGTACACCTGGTTGCCCAGCTCCAGCCCGCGGGAGAAGAACTCGATGGACGGGCCGAAGTTGCCGCCGCCGGCCCAGACGTCCTCGTGGAACACGATCTCGTGGGCCGGGATGCCGAGGCCGCCCTTCGTGAGGAAGTGCTGGATCTGCTCGATGCCCTCCTCCTTGAAGTAAACGTGCTTCTCGGGCGTATTGAACGTGTGCTGGCCGACCATGATGAAGCCGGTGTAGTGGCGGCCGGTGATGCCGACGTTGTCGATGTCCGGGAACCGGAGGCAGAACTGCGGCTCCAGCACCGCGTCCGCGGGCGGCTCGATCTCGCCCGAGACGACGTACGGCTGGAAGTCGTTGATGCCTGCGGCGACGAAATAAAGGTCCTCGTACCAGCGGCAGACGACCGGGTAGCGCTCCAGCGGGACGTAGCCCCACTGCTCGAACGTCTTTACGTAAGTATCCCAGGCCTCTTTGTACTCGAACTTCTTCCGGGTGAGCGACTCCCCGACGAACCGGTAGCCGCCGCTGCACTCCGCCTCGTCGCAGTAGTCGCGATCGGTCTGGCTCCAGAAGCCCCGGCCGCAGTGCTTGCACACGTGCCTCGAGTAGCCCAGCCCGGTCAGCGTCTTCACCGGGTAGTACTTCTCGTAGTTCTTCGCGAACTCCGGCTTCATCAGCTTCTTGATCTGCTTGTCGTCCATGGATGTTCCCTTCGATGAAAAATCGGTGAAAGTGATTCTCTTCGCCCTATGTGGCAGAGACGCATAAATTTATCGGTTTCACGACGCCAGGTATCGGTGGTCGCGCGCGCGAGGCGGCGGGGCTGGCACAAATAGCGGGGCATGGCAACCCGCGGCAAATCGTGCGAGGGCGATCTGCCGGATATTCGGGCAATCAGGGCGTTGTTTCTTCGCCCCCTTAGGCCTCTTCGAATACGGAAAGGTTTATTGTCTTTCAGTAGAAATTGTAATAGCCTCTGGCGGTTTTATATGTCCGATTCGCACGCCCAGCAACCGAAAAAGCGCTCGTTCAGCTTCGACGACATCCTGTCGATCCTGGACGACGATAAGCCCGTTCCTAAAGCCGCACCCGCAGCAGCAGAGCCGCCGGCAGCGCGGCCTGCCCCCGTCGTGAACGAGCCGCTTGCCCCCGCCACGAGCGAGCGTCCCGCGCCGCTTCCGGAACCGGCCAGAGTAGCCGCACCGATGGCGGCCCAGGCACAGCCCGATTCGGCCATCGTGGACCGGCTGCTGGCGGACTTCGAGGTCAAGAACGCGGAAATTATGCGCCTCAACAACGAGCTGATGCAGCTGAAGTTCGAGATCAAGGAGAAAGAGCAAAAGATCAGCAGCCTCACCGCCGTGGAGGTCACGCTGAAGGAAAAAGAGGAAGCCATTAAAGACCGGGACGCATCAGTCAGGGAGAAAGAAGCGATCATCAGGGAGAAAGAGGCCATCATCAAAGAGAAAGACTCGGTCATCAAGGAGAGAGAGGCCGCCATAAAAGAAAAAGAGGCCATCATCAAAGAGAAAGAGGCGGCCCTCAAGGACACAGAGATGGCCCGGAAAGAAAAAGAGATGGCCATTGCGGCAAAAGAAGCGGAGATCAACGCGTACGAGGCTAAGATTAAAGAGCTCGACGCCCGGATGAGCGTCATGTCCGAGCAGCTCGGCACGCTGCGGAAGTTCTCGGCCCGCGAGACGTCCCACGAGCCGTTCGACGAGCCCGTAGAAACCCCGGAGGAAAAGCCTGCAATCCACGTGCAGGAGCAGATGCCGGCTGCTAACGACGACGACGTGGCGGCGATCTTCAAACGGCTGGCCGCGGCCAGGGCCGAGGAGCCCGCCGAGGACGGCGAGGAAGGGCAGGAGAAGCCTCGCAAGCCCAGGTCGGCCAAGCTGTACGATTTATGATAAATCTGTCACCGGATCTTTTTTGTAAAGGCTTATATAATAATCCCTGCACAGGCAAAGCGAAGCGCTACAAACTCGCGACGAGCGCAACGAAACGCGACGGGCGCGACGTTTGTCTAAGAATGGTTAAATAACCTGTTATCCTTTAACAGACGTAGCGCCCGTCGCGATTCGTCGCGGCCGTCGCGGGAATACCGCCCGTCGCATAGCCTATACAAGGCCACGACGAATGCTTCGCCAAGGCTCAGCGCAGCGCTACACACTCGCGACGAGCGCAACGAAACGCGACGACCGCGACGACGATAAATAGATAAACAACCACTATTAGCCACTCTTAAAGAAACGTCGCGCCCGTCGCGATTCGTCGCGGCCGTCGCGGGAATACCGCCCGTCGAAATGCCCATACAAGGCCTCGACGAATGCTCTGCCATAGCTAAGCGCAATACGTTACCCGCGACAACCACGACGTTAGCGGCTAAAGATCGCGTGCGAAGTCCAAAAATTTTTCATAAGCGGCAGCCACATCAGGGTTCACGCCGGTCGATCAATGCGCAATTTTTATATATATAATGCACATTTTTTAATCATGAGGAAATAGATGAGCCTGAACGTCAACCTTGGCACCCCGTACGAGACGAGGATCAACGAAATCATTGAAAAGGGCTACGCTGCCACCCAAACAGAGGTTATCCGGCAGGCGATCATGTATTATGCGACTTTTCTCGAAGACCAGGAAGAAATCCGGCTTTTGAACAAGGGCATATCCGCCGACATGAAGGATATAAAAAGCGGTAAGGTCAAGACCGTGGCTCATGATGAGTTGAAGAAGAAACTCGGATTGTGATGTGATCGGGTGCGGATCGAGTATTCGGAGCACGCGGTAAAAACACTCATGAAAATGGACAGAGTCACCCAGATCGCGTTTCTCGAGCATGTCGAAAAAATCGCCGGGACCGGCCCGAGAAGGCACCTGAAGTATGGCCAGCCGTTCAACGTCGAAAACGTCGGGCAGGGCCGGATCGTCTTTCAAATCGAAGGCGATACCCTGTATATTACGCGATGCTTCGATAACCATAAACAATATATGAAGTGGATCAAATCGCTCGAATGAACGCCGGACCCTGGCACAGCACCCGGGGGGATCATAATTGTCTCACGAAAACATCCCGGGGCGAGCCGCCTTCCCAGATCCGTGCCCTGTCGTTGCTCATTATGTAGAGAACAGTCTTGTTTTCGTAGTGGACGTTGTAAGCTGTATCATTTATCCTGGTCCAGCGACCTTCGAGACTCTGCATGCCAGACAGGTACCCCCGGAAATCCTCCTGCTCATTGAAGACAAGCGTGGCCGTGATCGTCGAACCGTTGTACGAGATTTTATATTCCCAGGTCCCTGCAATGGGATCTGCGGCTGGTTTCACCGTGGGGCTTGTACAGCCGCTGATAAGCAATGTCACCAGCGTGACGACAACAATGAAATTGCACACAAAGATATATTTCCTCACGATAGTTCCTCTGCTTTACTCATTTACTGGTTGTTGTAATCTATAGCTGTATTCATGACCGTGTTCACGGTCAGATCCACGACGGTCTCTGATGTCACACCTTGATCCGCCAGTTGTGATCTCAACGCTTCCCGCAACTCGGCCTTGTGGCTGACGACCCACTGCGGGTCGAACGTGACCGCGATGACCAGTACCTGGGGCTCCGGCGGCTTTTTTTCCGGGACATAATTATAAAACCCGCTCGAGTGCCAGAAATCCACATCACTCCACCTCTGTTGGAGATACTCCCAATATTCATTCCTTTTTTCTTCGTCGAGCAAGGCCTGGTTTATGGCATCCGTCGTCGTAACGTTCTGCGGGGACGACTGGTTTTGGGCACTGGTGTTGCCGGGAAGCGGAGACGGTCCGGACTGGTACGGATATCCCGCGACGCTGCCTATGACCACGACGGTGCGGCCGCCGGGCAATTTCCCGACCTCGACGACGATGCATGCCGCCTTGACGTCGGTCGTCGCATAGGTCAGGACCCTCCGGTTCAGGAGCTCCTTCGTGTACGCATTGTGCATCGGGCCGCCGATGACCACGAGGTCGAATAACTCGATGCTCTGCTTCTGGAACGTGCGGGTGCTATCGTACAGCACGTAGCTGGCGTTCACCTCATTGTTCGCCTTATAGGCATCGAACAGCTGCCGCTCCACTGAATCGATGCCCGAGCCCAGGATCACCAGGGGATCGTCCATCGTGACCGAGCTGACATCGTTTACCTTGATGATCCGGACGCCATCCGGCAGGCCCATGCTGCTCAATGCATCGTCGATATTCAGCGCGTTGCTTACCTGCTTCGACCCGGCGATCTCCTGTGCACACACCCCGAATATGCCCAGGAGCAGAGCCAGCACAATGAACAACGAGAATAGCGACCGCAAGCCCATTTACCCAGCTCCTATATTAATCAAGCCTATAATAATCATGCCGTTGGATTATATATGTTTTTAGAAAGCTCCCCGGGGTCCCTCAAAAATCTATGGCCCCGTCAGGATGCCGGCACTTTTTTAAGATGCCATCGTCTCCCTAACATCAAGGCCAATATGGCCGAGACGAACGGCACGTCCGGGCACCTTCCGAGGTCATGGATGACAAGGAGGCTAAGGAGACGAGACCAGGGAGGACGAAGGAGGTCAGGGAGACTTTTTTTAAACCGGAGGACTATGGAGGCAGGGAGGACCAGGGAGAACGCTTAATTAATAAAGTCTCCCTGGTCCTCCCTGCCTCCATAGTCCTCCGTTTTTTCCGTTTCTCCGTATCCTCCGTAACCTCCTTTACCTCTTCTCCTTAGCCTCCCGGCACTCCAAAGCCTCCAGAGCGACAGAAGGTGAAATACAAATGAACCTCGGGACCAATATTTCAAATTTTACCATAGCACCTGCCCCGTATCGCTTGTGAGCACTGTATGCGACCTACTTGATGTTCCTCAAAAACCGCAAGATATGCGGGGCCACAGCATCGCAGCTGTACAAAAGCCCGACATGGTCGGCTCCCGGGATAGTGACGAATTCGATCATGGGAGAGAACCGGGCCCCTTCTTTTATCTTCTCGTAGCTCCCGTCGCGGTCGCCGACTATCATCATGCAGGGCGTGGACAGCCCCTTCAGGACCGCCGTCTGATCGACCCGGGGGTCGTGGCAGGCGGCCATCAGCGCCTCCCTGTCGTTGGCGAGGTTCCGCGCCCGCATCGCCGCCGAACGGATCTCGGCCGGGACCCACCAGTCCATCGTCCTGATGCCTTCGCGCATGCCCTTCATGTCGTTCTCGAACGGGTGCGCGGCCATCACGACGAAGGACGAGAACCTCGGCCCGAACGGCTCGGGCAAGCCCACCAGCATGAAGATGATGCTGGGCCTCATCCCGCCCACCTCGGGCACCGTCAACGTCCTAGGCTACGACGTATCGAAAAACCCCATCGAAGTCCGCCAGCGGATCGGCTACGTGCCGGAGTCGCCGCGCATCTACGAATTTTTAACCGCGCTGGAGTTCCTGGACCTTACGGGCGACATCTACGGCATGGCGCCCGACGCTATTGGTCGTCCTTGATAAAAATGCCGATCCTTGCCCTGCACGTACAGCACGTGAAGATTACAGAGCGCGGTTTTCAGGCCGCAGAGACCGCAGGCTTCGCCACGCAGCGAATTACTTGATGGAAAAATCGTTTTCATGTGCAGGCGATGAAAATGGGTTTTGTTTCGGGGGCCTGTCGTACTAATTCTCGCGACGAGCGCAACGAAACGCGACGACCGCGACGACGATAAATAGATAAACAACCACTATTAGCCATTCTTAAAGAAACGTAGCGCCCGTCGCGATTCGTCGCGCCCGTCGCGAGAATACAGTCCTGCGCTAAGCCTCTGCAAGGACTAACCGGAAGCCTGAAATAGATTTTCATGGAAAGGAAGTCCTCTGATGGCTGGTTTCTAGCCAGGCAGTAATGATGGAAAACAGGCCTGGGGACCTGGACAGCTGAAATAAAAAGTACTCAATAGTCCGTGCTAGGTAATCGATGTTATTACTTTCACATGAGACATACCACAAATTTTTAACATGCAGAGTGAACAATATAATAATATAGGGATGTCTCCATCTGTCAGTGTCAAGGTCAAACCCGATGTCATTAAATGGCTTCGGGAAAGCTCAGGCTGGACTATCTCGGAAATAGGTAGCTATATTGAGGTGCCTGAGGAGACTATTTTAAGTTGGGAAAAGGGTGCATCTTACCCTACCTTTAACGAAATCTGTAAGATGGCGAAGGCATTCAAACGCCCCTCTGCAGCCTTCTTCCTGCCGAAGCCTGCCGAAGAGCCCTCGCTGCCTCAGGACTTCAGAAGGCTTCGTGGAGCATCCGGCGGTTTCAGTAAGAAGACCATGGAAGTATTCAGAAGGGCCAGAAACCTTCAGTCCACGGGTAAAGAGCTGCTGGAAAACCTGAACTACGATGTTCAGCCGGACATTACCAAAGCCCGTCTATCAGACAGCCCTGAAAAAGTAGCCGCCGCCGAGAGGGATCGTCTGGGGGTCACCACAGCAGAACAGATCGCCTGCAAGGATAAATACAAAGCCTTCGGCATGTGGAGAAATCTGCTAGAAAGCGAAGGCATCATGATTTTTCAGTTTTCTATGGAACTGGAAGAGCTCAGAGGCTTCACCATCATCGATTCTGCGCCGTATGTAATCGTCGTCAACTCTTCGGACGACATCGGGGCAAGGATCTTCACCCTGCTTCACGAGTACGGCCACATCATCTTGAGAGAGCCTGCTCTCTGCACCCCGGAGGAACCTACGAAAGACAAGCATGGCGCAGAAGTAGAGGCCTGGTGTAACCGGTTCTCTGCCGCATTCCTTCTTCCCCCCGATGAAATTAAGGCTGACTTCGAGAAAACGGGCCTGAAACAGTATAGCCGGACCGCATCGAGATTCAAGGTCAGTAAGTATGCATTGTTGACACGGCTGGTATCTCTCAAGCTCATTTCAGACAAGCAGTACATGGACGAAACCACCAGGCTAAAAATGAAGGATAAAGATCAGGCTGAATCCACGGGCGGCATAGGAGAAACAGCAGCCGGCCGCGCCCGCCGGGAGATGGGAGAAGGGTTTGTTGCTTTAGTCATCGAAAACTCGCAGAAGGGCCTGATTACGTACAGTGATGCTCTTGATTACCTGGACGTCAAAACCAAAGGCTTGGAAGAATTGATGAAATAAATTACAGTGGGAAGATGGGTAGCAATAACTTCTATGTGATCGACGCCTCATCGCTGATTAACATTAGAATGCACTATCCAGTCACCGTTTTTGCGTCATTCTGGGACAGGTTGAGCGAGCTGGCGCTTGAAAACCGCCTCGCAGCGCCCCAGACAGTCTTCGACGAGCTCGGGCAGAAAGACGACGACTACTTGATTAACTGGTTTAAAGAGAGAAAAGACAAGCTCGTATATACCGAATATTCAGAAAAACTACTGGAGTATGTCGGCGAAATCTTAGCCAAATACCCTAAACTAATCGATGAAAACCAATCGAAAGAGCAGGCAGATCCATTCGTAATCGCTATGGCTTTGGAATATAGAGAAAGCCCGCAGAAAAAGCTCGTAGACTATGAAATATGTGTCGTTACTGATGAAAGCAGGAAGACTGGTGCCAGGAAAACCAGGATTCCTGAAGTTTGTGATCATTACAAAATACCTTGCTATAAGATGCTGAAGATGGCGGAGATCGAGGGCTGGAAATTTTAATTTTTTATGAATGCTTTTTATCAGCCACAGAAACCTTGATGCTTCCCTATCCCGTATTTTCCAGACGTGTCAACCTATGGCGCCGAATGACATTCCAGCCGTGAAGTTAACCAACGTCACGAAAAAATACGGCGACCTGACTGCCGTCGACAACTTGAACCTCGACATCAGAAAGGGCGAAATCCTCGGCCTCCTCGGCCCGAACGGCTCGGGCAAATCCACTTCCATGAAGATGATGCTCGGCCTCATCCCGCCCACGTCGTGCACCGTCAACGTCCTCGGATATAACGTATCTTAAAACCCCATCGAAGTCCGGCAGCGGATCGGCTACGTGCCGGAGTCGCCGCGCATCTGCGAGTTTTAAACCGCTTTAGAATTCCTCGATTTAACAGGCGACACCTACGGCATGGCGCCCGACGCCAAGAAGGCCCGCATCCAGGAGTTCGTCGCCGCCTTCGACTTAGAGGGCCGTGAAGGCGACATCATCAGCTCCTACTCAGACGGCATGAAGCAGTAGGTCGCCATTATCTCGGCGCTGATGCACCGGCCGGAGTTCCTGATCATGGACGAGCCGCTACGGGGCCTGGACCCGAAGTCGCATACCTCCAGGCGGATGCACTTAGCGACTTCTTCCCCGGCCCCGGGCCCGCGCCGCCCTCGCGCGCATACTTGTCCGCCGCCTGGCTGATCAGCGAGCGAGCTGCTGGCGCTCGCGATCAGGTGCACATTCTATATCCTCTCGTTCAGGCTCCCGACCGGCCTCTTCGAACGGACGGACACGTAATCCTTATATGATATCGAGCACCAAAGTCTTGCCTATGAGTAAAATGACAAAGCAGGCTGTTCTGGAGAGGGCGGAACAGCTCAAGGTCGAATTCGTCAAGCTCCAGTTCACTGACGTCATCGGCACGACCAAGAACGTGGCGCTCCCGGTCAGCCAGCTCGAGAAGGCGCTGGACGGCGACGTCATGTTCGACGGCTCGTCCATCGAGGGCTTCGTCAGGATCGAGGAGTCCGACATGTACCTGAAGCCGGACCTCGACACGTTCACGCTCATCCCGTGGCAGAGCGAGTACGGCAACGTGGCCCGGCTCGTCTGCGACGTGTACCTGCCCAACGGGAAGCCGTTCCCCGGCGATCCGCGGGGCAACCTCAAGCGCATTATCAAGGAGGCGGAGAGCGCCGGGTTCGTCATGAACGCCGGCCCCGAGCCGGAGTTCTACCTGTTCGAGCGGACCGAGGAAGGCTCGCCGACTATCGAGACGAAGGACAAGGGCGGCTACTTCGACCTGTCCCCGATCGACCTGGGCGACGAGGTGCGCCGGGCCATGGTCATGGCGCTGCAGGACATGGGATTCGAGATCGAGGCGTCCCACCACGAAGTCGGGGAAGGCCAGCACGAGATCGACTTCAAGTACGCCGACGCGCTGTCGACTGCCGATAATATCGCGACCTTCAAGTTCGTAGTGCGTAAGATCGCCATCAACTACGGCATGCACGCGACCTTCATGCCGAAGCCGATGTTCGGCAAAGCCGGCTCGGGCATGCACATCCACCAGTCGCTGTTCAAGAAGGGCGGCAAAGTGAACGCCTTCTACGACGAGAACGGGAAGTACCAGCTCAGTAAGACGGCGCTGCACTATATCGGCGGCCTGCTGACGCATGCAAGAGGCTACTGCGCGGTCACCAACCCGCTGGTCAACTCGTACAAGCGGCTCGTGCCCGGCTACGAGGCGCCCGTCTACATCGCGTGGTCCGAGAAGAACCGCTCCCCGCTGGTGCGCATCCCCGCCCGCAGGGGCATCGGCACCCGGGCGGAACTGCGCTGCCCGGACCCGGCGTGCAACCCGTACCTGGCGCTGGCCGTGACGCTGAAGGCCGGCCTGGACGGCATCAAGCGAAAGCTGGACCCCGGCGACCCGGTGAACCTGAACATCTACCACCTGACCGAGGACGAGCGCAAGCACTACGGCATCCGCAACCTGCCCGCCACCCTCTCGGAGG
>MVRA01000102.1 GCA_002067315.1 Methanocella sp. PtaU1.Bin125
TCCTTCGCCCGAGCCGGTCGCAGATCAGGGCCGAGGGTATGGCGAACAGCCCGACCATGAGCGAGGTCAGGGCCAGGATGAGCCCCAGGAAGTCCTCGCCGAAGCCCAGCCGCAGGATGTACAGGTTGAAGAGTACGCCGTAGATGCCCGCGTTAAGCGTGGTCAGGAACACGAAGATCAGGTAGAGGCGTGCGTTGGAGCTGAAGCTCCTGACCCGCCGCAGGTATTCGCCGGCGAAAGCTGTCGCCTTGCCACTGCCCATTGCTACATCACCAACATTTTTGTTCACCGTCACGGTCAAGCCCCCTCATCGCAGCTCTTTCCTGGCCCGCGGGTCCAGTATGTCCCGCAGCCCGTCGCCCATATAGTTGAACGCCAGCACGGTGATGAAGATCATCAGGCCCGGGAAGAGCATGATGTACGGCGCGGTGTAAATGTACAGCCGGCCGTCGTTCAGCATGTAGCCCCACTCGGGCGTCGGCGGCTGGATGCCCAGGCCCAGGAAGCTCAGGCCGGCGGCCCAGAGGATGACGCTGCCGATGCCGGTGGTCGCGATCACGATCAGCGGCGAGATCACGTTCGGCAGGACGTGCCGTACCATCACGTAGGCATTCCCTGCGCCCAGGCCGGTCGAAGCCTTGATGAAATCCCGTTCCCGGACGGCCAGCACCTCGGCCCGGACCAGTCGCGCAAAGGACGACCATTCGACCACCACGAGGGCAAGCAGCAGGTTGACGAAGCCGGTGCCGAAGAGCCCGGCGATGCCCAGAGCCAGCAGAGTGCCCGGGAAGGCCAGGAACGCGTCCACGACGCGCATGATGACCTCGTCGACGAGCCCGCCGAAGTAGCCGGACACCAGCCCCATGGTGCCGCCGATGACGGCCGAGACGGCCACGACGATCAGGCCGATGGCCAGCGATATGCGGGTCCCGTAGATCACCCGGCTCAGGATGTCCCGGCCCATGTGATCAGTACCGAAGGGGTGATCAGCGCCGGGGTACTGAAGCCGGTGCGCAAGGTCGGCCTTTTCCGGGTTGTAGGGCGCGATGAATCCGGCGAATACCGCCAGGAAAGCGAGGAATAGCAGGACGGCCAGGCAGATCACGATGCCGGGATGTTTAAATTTCAGCGCCATAGCGTATCCTCGGGTCCACGAGCATGTACGAGATGTCGACAATAAGGTTTACAGTCACGTAGATCATGGCGATGACCAGGATGCAGCCCTGCACCATCGGGAAGTCCTTGGTATAGATCGAGCTCACGAGCAGGTTCCCGATCCCGGGCCACGCGAAGACCGTCTCGACGATCACCGAGCCGTTGAGCAGGAAGCCCAGGTTCAGGCCGGCGATGGTGAGCACCGGTATCAGGGCGTTCCTCAAAGCGTGCCGGAAGACCACCGCCCGCTCCCGCAGCCCTTTCGCCCGCGCCGCGCAGACGTAGTCTTGCCCGAGGGCTTCTATCATGCCCGAGCGCATCAGGCGCATCAGATAGGCGGAGTGCCCGGCGGCCAGCGTGATCGCCGGCAGGACCATGTGCTGCAGGTCCCCGCCGTCGCCGTAGCCCGAGGTCGGGAGGAGCTTTAGCGTGACGCCGAATAGGATCATCAGGAGGTAGCCCAGCCAGAAGTTGGGCATGGCTACGCCGGACAGCGAGAGAATGCGAGCTATGTGATCGATGAACGAGCCCTTCCAGAGCGCGGCTGCGACGCCCAGCGGCAACGCTACGGCCAGCGATATCGCCATGCTGACGCACGCCAGCTTCAGCGTGGCCATGAAACACCTAAATAAAGCACCCGAGACGTAGTCCGTCGTCTTGAACGAGAAGCCCAGGTCACCGTGGAGCACCTTGTCCATCCACACGAGGTACTGGATATAGATCGGTTTGTCCAGTCCCATCTTGACCCGGTACTCGGCCACAGCCGCCGGATCAGCAGGGCCGTCCGGGCCCATCATGGCATTTTCGGCTATATCCCCTGGCGTTAGGTGGATCAGCGCAAAGCTGATGACCGAGATCAGGAACAATACCGGCACGAGCAGCAGGGCCCGGCGCAGGAGGAAGTCGATCACGCGGTTCACCGGACTTTACGCCCGGTGATCGAGTAGACCGGTTTCACCGGGGCCAGCCGCTCGACCAGCGACAGCGTCTTCCTTTCTTCGGCGTACACGGAGGCCATGGACTTGATCGAGACCTCCGCGAGGCCGCAGCGCTCGAACAGACGGGAGAGGTCCTCCGACTTCAGGGAATAGAGCGGGAGCTGCTGGCGAATCGGATCGTAGGACCGGCGGAAGACCGGATGGTGATCCGCTTTCCGGAACAGCGCAGGCAGCTCGGTCATGCGGCTGCGCAGCCGGTCGATCGCTCCCCGATCCCGGTGCCACTCCCCGTCGATGGCGATCACGACGCCGCCGGGCCGCAGTACCCTTTGCCACTCCGCCAGCGCATTCTCCGGCGACGGCAGCGTCCACAGCAGGTATTTGCTGGCCACGATGTCGAAGGACGCGTCGGGGTACGGCAGCGATTCTGCGTCGCCTTGGCTCACGGCCACGTTAAGGCCCCGCAGGGCGGCGTTCTCCCGCGCGCATTCCACCATCCGGTCGGAGAGGTCCAGAGCAGACACGTCGTGCCCCATCTCCGCGAACAGGAGCGCCAGAAACCCCGGACCTGTGCCCACGTCCAGGACCTTTTTCCCGCCATCGCTGCCTGTGCAGGCACGAAGCCACGCGATCCAGGCCGCCCGGTCCCGTTCGTCCCGATCGATCTGCCCGTTCGTATACGTCGCACTTCGGAAATCCCAGTATTCTTTGATACTATCTTTTACTTGCATGCCCCACCTCCAAAAAAATGGAGACAGGCGTTGACGCGATCTGCAGTCAACGCCTGGACTGTGCCTATTTTTTAAGGTACATGTCCTTCGTGATGAAGGAGATCTCGTTCGGGAACAGCTGGACGCCGCCCACGTTTTTGCTGGTCGCGACTACGGCGTTCTGGTAGAACACCGGGATGTACGGCGTGTCGTTGAGCGCCTGTATCTGGACCTGGTCGTAGAGCGACTTTCTCTCCGTCTTGTCGAAGGACTTGCGGGCCTGGTTCAGCCAGCTATCCATTTGCGTGTTCTTGTAGCCGGTCTTGTTGGCTTCGGCGCCGGTCGACAGGAAGAAGCGCGTCGTGATGTAGTCCGGATCGCCGGTGGGCGCGACGCCCCAGGCGTACAGGGCCATCTCATAGTTGCCGCTGGAGAGGTCAGAGGATATGCTGGTGAACGCTTCGAGCTTCGTGTTGATGCCGACAGCGTTCAGCTCTGAAGCGATGACCTCGGCCGACGGCTTCAGCTGGGGCCTGCTGGTGTAGGTCTTGAGCGACAGCACGAACGGCTGCCCGTTGTACTCGAGCCAGCCGTCGCCGTTGGTGTCCTTGAAGCCCGCCTGCGCGAGCAGCTCTTTGGCCCTGGCGACGTTGTACGTATAACCGGCCCCGCCCGTGCGGTCGTTGGCGGACCAGTCCATGATGGACGGGAATACGCACGTCGCGGGGGTGCCGCCGATGCCGTCGAGAGCCGTATCGCAGACCTCGGACTTGTTCAGGGCGTAGTTGATCGCCTGCCTGAACAGGGGGTTGTCCAGCGGAGACTTCTTCATGTTGAAGTACAGGAAGTACGTCCGCAATGTCGGCTTGTTGTAAACGATATAGTTGCCGGAAGCCTGCAGGCCGGCAATGTCTGTCGTCGGGATGCTGTAGGCGGCGTCCACTTCGCCGCTCTGCAGCTTGAGCAGGCGGGTCGTGGGATCCGAAATGTAGTAGATCACCACGCCGTCCAGGTACACGGTCCCGTTCCAGTAGCGGTCGTTACGGGCCAGGGTCAAGCTAACGGCCTTGGTATAATCCATAAATTTGAACGGGCCGGTGCCATCAGGGGTCGTTTTCACATTGACGATATTCGGGCTAATGATCGACATGATAGGATCGGTCAGGCTCGCAATCGTGGGCGCGTAAGCCGTTTTCGTCTTGATGGTCACGGCGGAATCGGAATACTTCGCGATCGAGTCGATGAAGCTGTACTCCGAGCTGCGCGTGTTGTTCTTCAGCACCCTGTTCAACGAAAAGATCACCGCATCTGCATTTAACGGGGTGCCATCGTGGAACGTCACGTCCGGGCGCAGGTTGATCCTCCACTCGGTATCCGAGATCTTCTCGTATCCCGTTGCCAGCTCAGGCTGCATGACCATGTTGGCATCGTAGCCGAAGAGTGTCTCGTAGACGCCTGCCTCCCTCATGTACCAGCCGACGTAGCCGTTGGCCGGGTCCAGCGAGTCCGACGGTCCGAAGGCGCTGGCGTACTTGAGCGTCCCGCCGACGGTGGCCGGAACGGCCGTCGGGGCAGGAGTAGGCGTACCACTGGCCGGCGAAGTCGGGGTCGGGCTCACGCAGAGCGAGAAAGACACGACGATCGCCAGGAGCATCATTATAATAGTTATTGTCATGGTTTTGTTATTTATTTTCATATAGCTCACCTGAACGATTCTAATAGTTACACCAGTTACCAGTTAATTTGTTTAACAATGGCAACATAAATTATATCTAAAGGTTAAAAAGTATTAATAATTTTCTACATGGTAACACTAATTGAGAGTTCGTTGTACGTCACCGTTTTTTCCATCGGTCATATGTACCCAATATCGGTTATTTTGCCAGTATATTGAAACATGTTAATTTTTTAACCAAAAAAACTAATTTACAAATCTAATGATAAATATATCATAATTAGTAATATCATATTAAAAAAAAATCATCTTATGTGATACAAAATGAAAAATTATTAATACTTACTGGTTGTAAACGTTTGTTGTTTAGCCCTTTATTTCTTTAAGGGCGACAGGTGATTGACACGGACAAGATGATTTTAATGGTGGGGGGCCACGAGATGTGGCTCGAGGCCCCGGTAATAAAGGCTAACAATGCCGAGCTGATGCTGGCATACGGCCACAACCTGAAGATCGACGGCTGCCCGGATAAGGACAAGCTCTCCGCCATGGTGTTCGGGAAGGGCATGAACGCGATGCCCCGCCTGAAGAAGTCGAATGATTATTATTCGATGAAGTTCAAGGTGGAAACCCCCGGGATCTACGCTACCTTTGTCGACATGTCTCCCCTCGTCCTGACCAACACGAAGGAAAAGAGCTACCAGCGGGGTCCGAAGAGCGTGTACAAGGACGCCGTATATGCCGGGGCGTGGCACCAGATGGCGAAGACGATCATCCGCGCGGGTGACGGGGCCAGGTACAGGCCCTCCCACGATCACGGCATCCTCGACATCATACCGGATCGGATTATACTCAAATCCGGTGGAACTGTGCGGCTGACCGTGCTGTATGAGGGAAAGCCGCTGCCGGGCATCGAGGTAAAGGCGGTCTCCCGGAAAGAGGACGGCGAGGTGGCGACGGTCAGGACCGATAAAAGCGGCAACGCGCTGATGCCGGTCCCGACGGACGGCTTGTGGCTGTACCTGGTCAGGCACAAAGACGCGGCCAAGGGCGTCCCGGACCAGTACGACGAAGCGATATTCGTGACCACGCTGACGCTCGAGGCCGCGAAATAGTGATTATTAAACCTCCCTGGTTCCGCATGCATATGCCATAATTATACCCAAACCCTCTCCAGCATATGCATGTGGAACCAGTCCGGGGCTTACCGGAGTGGACCACGATCATGATAAAAGTGATTGCGACTGGCAAGGGCGGCGTGGGCAAGACCACGATCATCGCTACGCTGGCCAGGCTTCTCGTCCAGGACGGCTACCGCGTCCTCGTCATCGATACCGACCCGAGCATGAACCTGGCCACGTCCCTGGGCGTGCCGTTCGAGAGGCTGGCGACACTCGCCGACCACAGGGACGAGGTCAGGGAAAAGCTGGGTGCCGGGGCACATGCGGACGACGAGGGCCACGCGCACCGGCAGGCGGATCAGCACGAGCTTGACGAGGTCATCAACGGCTACACGATGCTTACCCCCGACAGGGTCAGGGTCATGGTGATGGGCACCATACCATACGGTGGGGCAGGGTGCATCTGCTCCTCGATATCGCTGGTCAAGCTCGTCATCTCGGCCATCGAGAAAAAGGACACCACTCCCGATTTCATCATTGTGGACTCGCAGGCCGGTTCCGAAGTGCTTGGCAGGGGGCTGGCCGCCGACTACGACCTCAACCTGGTGGTCACTGAGTCCACCCCCCGGGCCATGGATGTGGCGCGGCACGTGATGAAGCTGGCGGGGGATATCGGCGTGAAGAAACAGATCGTTATCGTCAACAAGGTCGAAGAGTTTTCAGAGGTCCCATCGGTGGCGAAGGCGCTGGGCGTGGCCCCGGATAATGTCTATCCGGTGGCCAGCGACAGGAAGGTGTATGAGGCCGACCGGCAGGCCCGGCTGATCCTGGACTTCGCCCCGGAGTCGATGGTGATCACGAACATAAGAAGCATCAAGGATGCCATCGAGTCCGGATGAATAAGGCAGCGGATTATACAGGCCATCGTCGTGGGGTGAGAACGTGTGCGAATTCAATGTCTACGTGGAAAATAACGGCCAGCGAGAAAAGATCGCGAAAGGCGTGATCAAGGCAAAGCTGAAGGACGGGGTCGTCACGCTGATGGACTCGGCAGGGAAGCTGACGAAAGTCGAGAACGCCAGCATTATGACCGTGGACACGCTCATGCAGGAGCTCGTGCTGAAAACGTCGCGTTGACCGCAGGCGTACGATGTTATGAACATGGATCCGGAACTCATGCGTATCGGCGTGTCGCTATCCGGCCGCCTCCTGGGCCGGTTCGACACGATCGTGGAAAAGAGAGGCTATTCGTCCAGGTCCGAAGGGATCAGGGAAGCGATCAAGACCTACATCCAGAACTACGAATGGATGAGCGAGGTCACGGGCGAGCGCCTCGGAATAATCACGATCATATACGAGTCGGGCCGTAAAGGCCTGGCCGACCGGCTTTCGGCCGCCAGGAAGGAACACATCGGCCAGATCCTTTCGTCGATACAGGTTAACCTTGACCGGGATTCGATCATGGATATGGTGGTCATGCGGGGCGACGCCCGCGAGGTCGTCGCGTTCGCGGAGAAGGTCATGGCGTGCAAAGGCGTGAAGTACCTGAAGCTCACGACAGCGGTCCCCGGTGCCGATGCGGAGGGCGGTATAGAGGGACGCCGGGACGGGGCGCGGCCTTCACGTATCACTTTCGAATGTCGCCACCCGCAAGCACATTCGTCGGGTCCGGAAATGCCGACAAAGGCCCATCCCGGTCGCGGGGCGGCCCGTCGATCGCGTTAGAGCCGATCGTCTGATGCGTCCATTGCGCCGATCTCGCAAAAAGCCATTCCGGGCAGTGACGCTCCCGGAAGGCTGCCGGCGTACGATGGCTGACGCCGACTGATCGAGAAGGTCTTCGTCGTCAGTGGCTTCGATTTAACGACAGATGCCCTATCAGATCTCAACGCCCGGCTTGATGGTCGTCAGCTTCACGTGCTTCACGCCCTTCAGGGCCATGATACTTTCTGAAAATTCCGTAACGGCCTTTCCTTCACCCCTGAGCATCAGGATCTCCAGGCAGTTATGCTCGTCGAGGTGCAGGTGAAGCGACGAGTTCACGATGTCGCTGTGATCGTGCTGCAGGTCGACAAGGTTGTTCACAAGGCCGCGCTGGTCGTGATCGTAGATGACGGAGAGTATGCCGATCCGTTCTCCTTCGACCTCGCTCATCCACTCGTACTGGATGATGTAGTTTCTTATGGCATCCCTGACGCCCTCCGATCGGGACGAATATCCCCGCTTTATGATAATGTCGTCGAAACGTCCCAGCAGGTTGTCCGGCAGCGATATCCCTATGCGCATTAAGTCCTGATCCATATCATATCACGTATTATTTTGTAATACTTTTCAATGTATATTTACTTAACACAGTATAAATTTTGTCCAGACCTGCAACATACCGGGGCGGCACGCGAGGAACGCGACAACTGCGATTAATGTTTGTGTGGATGCTTGTGCCGGTGAGTGTGCTCGTGCGTGTGCTCCTTCTCGTGCTCGTGCTCATGCTCATGCAAGTGGACGTGCTCGTGCTCGTGCTCGTGCTCATGCGCCCCTGCCGCCTTACCCGCTGCTTCGTGCTCATGCTCGTGCAGCGTAAGGGATTCCTCTTCTACGTTCGTGTGCTTATGCTTTCCATGGGAGTTATCTTCGTGCATACGTATCCTGCCCATAAATATATAATTAATATATATATCTATATCTATTCGATATTGCTGGCCGGATTTCCGGGGCATTCCACTATTATACGGACGGAGTCGCAAAAATTATATAGAATTTTCATATTGACCTGTTGCCTCCCAGTATTATAACATAACGGTGATAAGATGCGATAAATGTGTAAATTCATCAAATTATGACTATCAAATCATAAATACATAAAAATTTCATTTTATGGATCATTATATGTTTTATCGCCATTTCTCAAAGACCAGTTTTCACATCATGAGATTAGACAACGTTCTTTTTTTAAATGAGACAATAAAATGTTTATGACAATACTAATAATACCTATTTAAAATGTAATGATAATTAGTATTAAAAAAGATATTAATAGTAATACATGGTATTATTTATTGTATTTACTGATTGGTCATCATGATGGTACCTGAATTGACAGGAAACGCCTGGATGGAAGCACGGAACCGTTCACCGTTACGTCACTATGGCCACTGGCGCCCCCAGTGGTTCGAATACTGGGATGGCATCGGGACGCAATGCGCAGGGGGCGACGTTAAGCTATATGGCCAGGACCGCGAGATCGTCCGCCATTTACAGGAACACAGGCGCCTTATGCCGGGCGACAGGGTGCTGGACGTGGGCTGTGGCGCCGGGACATTCGCGCTGCCGTTCACAACGGTCGCCGCTTCGGTAACCGGCATTGACCCTTCGGAGGTCATGCTGTCCCGGACGAGACGCGCGGCCGCACGCGCCGGGGTCCGGAATCTTTCAACGATCAGGGCGACCTGGGAAGGCTACGATCCTCCGGATGACCGGTTCGATCTAGTCTTCGCCGCTTTCTGTCCGGGCGTCCACGATAGACACACGCTCCTTAAAATGGAAAGGGCTTCCGCACGGAGCTGCTGTTACCTGGCAGGGGACGTCAGCCATTTCCGCCTGCTCGGACAGCTATGGTCTCTCCTATCCGGCGAAAGCTACACCTGCGATGCGTGGGACGTCGCATACCCCGCCGGCCTCCTGACGGAAATAGGCAGGGTTCCGCTCGTTCGTCGCTTCAACACGGCATCATGCCAGGTGGCGTCGTCTCGCGAAGCTATCGACGAGTTCATTAATTATTTCAGATCATTTATGGACCTGAGTCAAGCCGAGCATCGAAAGATCCGGCGCTTTATTGAGTCAAGGTCAGCCGGAGGCCTCATCGATCTCGGGAAGGAGCGTACTGTCTGGGCCATATCATGGAACGTCCCCTGTTGACGGGCGGATGAGTACCGGGTGTCTGGAGCACGCATAGATGCACATGTACTGGCACGACTACTGCGGCCGGTAAACGTCCCTGAACGTCACTTCCGCAAGCTTTTTCTTTTCCTTTTTCGGCGCTTCGTCTGGGTAGCCTGCGGGTATCAGCGACACAAGGGTATATGACTCCGGGACATCCAGCAGCCGGCGCACGGCCTCCGCGTACTCTTTTTTGTCACCGGCTACCCAGCAGGTGCCGATCCCTTTCGCGGCTGCGGCCGTGATGATGTTCATCGTCGCGGCACAGCCGTCTTCCAGGTAGTACTTCTGGCCCTTCTCGCTGAACACAGCGAAGCAGGCGGCGCTGCCTTTAATGAACCGGCCGTGGTCGGCCAGGCCGGCGAGCTGTTCCAGCAGCGTCTTATCGGTCACGCACCCGATCAGCCAGGGCTGGATGTTGATCGCGGTCGGGGCCAGGCGCGCGCAGTCCAGGAGCTCGTCGATGATTTCGGCGGATATGGGCCGGTCCTTATACTTACGGACGCTACGGCGGCTCTTGATCACATCAATTAGTTCCATGATCAGTGATCAGAACCGAAATATATAATAATATAGCGCAGTCCTTGCGCTCTATGAGAGCATATCGTATGGCGCATGCCTGACCCCGGGCATCCGTGCGCGCGCGAGCCGCCGCTGCCCAGGTAAACGAGTCAATGCTCTTTATCGCTTTGCTTCTTCAGGTGCTCGTATCCTTTACATGTGATCTCGCTGATCCTGCCATCGTCGTCCAGCGTGAGCCCCGAATCGACGACTTTACCGATCACCGTGAAGCCCACGCCCTTGATCCGGTCGACGGTGCCGGGGTCGACGGTGAACAGCAGCTCGAACTCGCCCCCGAAGCAGATCGCCATGTCCAGCAACTCTGTATGGTCTCTGGCGATGCGCCGGGCCGCGTCCATAACCGGCAGCCGGTCGGCGTAGACCAGGAACCCGACCTTACTCGCGGCCGACAGCTCGTAAACCGACTTCCCCAGGCCGTCGCTGACGTCCATCATCGCCGTCACGCCGGGATAGTCGGAGAGCAACATTCCCTCGCCCAGCCGGGGCTCTGGCCTGAAGAATTTACGGACCAGCACCTGCCGGTCCTCCGTGGATGCCTCACGTCCTTCGATCAGCACCTTATAGGCGGCCGCCGGCGTGCCCAGGTATCCAGTGACGCATAGCAGGTCGCCGGGCTTCGCCCCGGACCGCCGCTTGACCGCGTCTTTTCTGACCAGGCCCAGCGCGGCCGTGACCATCGTCAGCTCCTGGTGCTGGTCGGTGTCGCCGCCCACGATCTCGGTGCCGTACGTCCGGGCGCACCGGTCCATGCCCCGGGCGATGTCTTCGACGAAGGCGACGTCCGTGTCGCCGGGGACGCCCATCGCTGCGACGACGCCTAGCGGCCGCGCTCCCATGCCGGCCACGTCGCTCAGGCTGACGGCCACGCTCATCCACCCGATGTCCTCGCCGCTCATCTCCCGGGGGAAGTCGGTCACCCGGTGCAGCATGTCGATCGTGACGACCAGGTACTCCGGGCCGACGTCCAGCACGGCACAGTCGTCGCCCAGGTACTCCGAGCGAAGGATGCCCCCGATGCGCTTAATAAGCCCGATCTCGCCTATCTCGTTGACCTTCATCCCGTCCACCTACAGCTTGATCATCAAAGTCCGGCGGGTCCCGATCAGCCGCGACTCGATCAGGCCTTCCACGTGCTCATAGTCCTTCCGGCATAATAGCATGTTCGTCGTACGCACGCCCATGGCGGCCGCCTTGCCCAGCGCGGCGAAGACCAGGTCGCCCGCGTCGGCGCCCGCCGACCAGCCCCGGACGACGGCGTTGCCGGGCACCGGGCACTGGCAGACAAATACCGAAGGATGCCCGTTGACCGTAAGATACTGGATATGCCTCTGCACGTTCATACACGACGCGAGCGCGTACTCGCTGGCCGCTTCGAAGACGTGATACGCCGAGCTTTGCAGCCGCCCTATATGCATATTCATGCCCCAGGTGAACGACTGCAGGCTCAACGGGGGCGGCAGCGGCGCCACGTCGACGATGAAATCGCCCGGCAAGGCCTCGATCTCCACAAGGGCGTCCCGGAAGGCGAAGCCGCACCGGCGATAGAACTCTTCCGTCGCCCTGGTCGCCGATACGGTCAGGGAATCGCAGCGGTTTTCCCGGGCATACTGCAGGGCCTTTTCGACCATCATGGCCCCGATGCCGTGGCCGGTAAACGCCTTATCGACGTACAGGAGACCGATGTGACAGGCCCGGCCGTACGGGGGCCCTTCCCGGCTGACGAACAGCTCCATCTCGGCCACCGGCTTTCCGTCCGTTTCCGCGACGTAAGGCATGTGGTGGCTTAAGAGGAGATTATTCAAATGTATGGCGCAGGTCTCGGTACTCATCCACTGCCCGCCGAAGCCGTACCGTTCGTCGAGCGTCAGGGCTTCGTAGCCCACCTCGCAGTGCTCACCCCCGGTCTTGCGATACCACCGGGGGACGTGCGACTGGTGTATGCGGGAGATCGCCGCGGCGTCGTCGAGCCGGGCGAGCCTGATCGTGGCCGGGCCGGTCGCTATGGAGAACACATCCTCATATGCACCTTATGTGCCCCTTTATAAAAATATCTACTGGGCGAGGGCGTCCTCGAAGAAAGAGCGGTACAGGTCTTCCAGGCTGGTCATCGTCTGGCGGGCCTCGTAGACCTCCGTGAAGGTCGCTGCGAAACGGATGACGCCGGGTATGTGGATGATATCGTCCACCTCGACGGTCACCATGCCGTCGCCGACGTAGGTGTGGTTCACGAACAGCTGCTGGTTGATGGACTGCACCAGCCGGCCCAGGCTCAGCGGGCTCACCCTGAGCGTGACTGCCGGGCGGCCGATCTTCATCCGCACCGACGACATGCTCTCGTTCAGCAGCGTGGCGCCGTCCTTGATGATGGTCACGCCGTCGCAAATCCGGTCCAGCATGTCCATGTTGTTCGAGGTGATCAGGATGGTCTTGTCCCCGGAACCGCGCAGCTTGTTGATCAGCTTGCCGCAGAATATTGGGTCCAGCTCCGAGAGCACCCCGTCCATGAGGATGACGTTGGCGTCCGTGATCAGGCCCATCGCGATGGAGACGCGGCGCTTCATGCCCCGGGACAGCTCGCCGATCTTCACGTCCAGGGACTGGTCGATCTCCAGCAGGTCGGCCAGCACGTCCACGCGATAGCCGATGTCTTCCCGGGCCAGGCGGCAGGCCTTCCCGTGCTTCCATAAAAGGGCCCGCGGCGTCTGGTTGTCCGGTATCCGGCAGATGTCCGGTATCTGTGCGACCATGCGCCTCACTTCGGGACCGGTCACGGGCATGCCGTCGATGGTCGCCGACCCCGTCTCAGGCCGGACCTCGCCGGCCAGCACTTTGACGGCAGTGCTCTTGCCGCTGCCGTTCGGCCCCACCAGCGCGTGGACCGTGTTCTCGCGCACCGACAGGTCGAACCCGTTCAGCGCCCTGACCCTGCCATAAGTAACTACAACACCGTTGGCTTCGATCACCCCGACCACCTATGATATGATTGCTCTTTAACTATTTAAACGTTGAACGGACACAACGGGCCCATCGCGTCCAGACTTTACAGAAGATTGATATCACCCTCCGCACATAGGACAGGAAGATGAACCACGACAGGATAATGCACGCGGATATCCACGGCGCGATGACCGTCGACGCGCTGGTGCGCCAGATGGGCGGCTGCGCCTTCGGCGCCGGGAGGATTGCGGCGGCGTGCGACGTGCTCGAGGAGATGCAGGCGGAAGACGTCACTAAGTTTTTCGGGCTGTCGGGCGCCATGGTGCCCGCGGGCATGCGGACCCTGATCTCGGACATGATCCGGGACGGCTATATCGACATCCTCGTGACCACCGGGGCCAACATGGTGCACGACGTGATCGAGGGCGTCGGCGGCTGCCATACCAAGGGCTGCGACCACGCCGACGACATCCAGCTTAAGAGAGACCACATTAATCGCATCTACGACGTGTACCTCGACGAAGAGTGCTTCGGGGCGGTCGAGGAGAAAATGCAGGGCATTTATGGCGGCCTGGACCCGAATAAGACCTATTCGATACGCGAGCTTATGGCGGAGATTGGCCGCAACATCGACGACCGGCGCTCCATTCTCCGGGCGGCGTACGAGTGCGGCGTGCCGGTGTATTGCCCGGCGGTCCAGGACTCGATCATCGGCCTGCAGGCCTGGCTGTTCAAGCAGGCGAACCGGATGAGCGTCGACGCGTTCGCCGACATGAAAGACCTGATGGACCGGTGCTTCGAGGCAAAGAGGACGGGCGCGCTGCTGATCGGCGGGGGCGTGCCGAAGAACTACATCTTCCAGAGCATGCTGGTCACTCCCAGAGGCGGCTTTGACTACGCGATACAGGTCACGATGGACCGGGCGGAGACCGGCGGGCTGTCGGGGGCCACGCTGGACGAGGCGCGGAGCTGG
>MVRA01000103.1 GCA_002067315.1 Methanocella sp. PtaU1.Bin125
TGGTAACAGTGGGGTGGAATATTGGTTAAAAGAACGATATCTAGCTCAATTGTCGTTTTGAGCATCGTTGTCGTCCTGTCAATGGTCGGTTCGACGATATGCTCGGGAATAGCCGATGGCCAGCAATTCCAGCAACAACCGCAAGTCCAGCAGCAACCGCAGTTCCAGCAGCAACCCGCCGCGGGATACACCGGCGTGCAGACGCCATCTGCGGCCAGCGCCGGGACCTCGCCGGTCATCCAGGGCCTGCAGGGCCTGCGGGGCTTCGGGGCCGGCCACAGCCAGCTCAGCCTGGCGGTCATACCTCTGCAGCAGCAAGGTAACCAGCTGACGTTCCAGGTGATCGGGTTCGCGGTCACGATCCCGGAAAGCGGCGAGTCTGTCGTGTACTCGCTCGAGACGCCGCTGCCAGGCGTGATCGACCCGTCGCAGAACACGCTGCAGATCGACATCTCGAACCTGGCCAGTGCCATCGACACGGCGGGATACACCGACAGCTCCGAGGTCTACGACATCATCCGGTCGGACCCGCAGGTGATGGTCATCGACGTCGACCTGACCAACGCGAGCCAGCAGGGAGCCCAGACCAGCTTCAACGTGAACGGCGTCAGCATCACCTTCCCGGACGGCCGGATGCAGACGTTCGCGCTGCGGCAGCCCACGCAGCTCGTCATCGACACGGAGAACGACATCGTCGCCATGGTCGCGTTCCCCGAGATGGTGAACACGTACAGCAGCTATTACAACACACAATACGAAACGGTAGCCCCGGTGGTCTACTCGCAGCCGATGTACATCACGCCGCCGATCGTCACGCCGTACCTGTACCCGATGCCATTCTACGGGACGGGCTTCGTCTGGTACAACCGGTTTGCCTACGGAAGTGGCTTCCGGCCCTTCTGGAACGTGGACCGCGTCACCCACTTCGACCGCATCTCGAACGTGAACGTGAACCGGTTCCCGGTCCGGGAGGCCCGAAACGACTTCGCCGATCGCTCGCGGAACACGCTGCAGACCGCACAGCGCCGGGGCGACTTCACCCAGAGCCGTAACCTGGGCAAAGGCATCACCGGAGGTATCGGCGGGTACCGCGGCGGCATCAGTACGCCCAGAGCAGGTGCGCGTATGGGCGGGAGTGTCCGCGCAGGCGGCGCCCGGATGGGCGGCGGCCGGGGAGGCGGCGGCCGGCGCTAATAATCTTTCCGAAAACGGAGGCGTGCCTCCCGGGGCACGCCATACCTATTTTTACATCCCGTGAAACCCTCCAGGGGTTTTCTATGATCATTGATAATTGAAGAATTGCCCGAAAGGCTGCTTTAATTTATGATAACATTAATATTTTATCGTTCGTATTGATCTTCGAGGGTTAAACGGGTGTCGAGATGGCTTAAGAAGTATGCCATGATAGGGTTGATGGCATATCTCCTCCTGTCAGCCTCGGCGCCGATTGCAGAGACGGAGCTCGAAGTAAGGAGAGAGCTCAGGGCCGGAGACTTGCTCTATAATGACGAAACCATCCTGGTACCGTTCGAGCTTACCATTTTCCACCAGCAGATGCTGGCTGCGTCCGATACGGGAGCTTTCGCCATGTCACCGTTACCTCCGGCCGGTGGCGGCGGAATTTCGATCGCGCAGACGAGCGACGGGACCGTGGCAGCAACCCAGACAGGGTTCTTAGCCGCGATATTCCCCAGTTTCAGGACCGTAGACTTCCCCGGCGCACCCATTGGACAGGGTCTGGCCTGGGCACAGTACACCCCTCCCGTGCGATTCGCAGGCCTGCCCCTGAACACTGCGATGATCTTTCCCGAAATGACGTTGATCACCCGTATCGATAACCAGACGGGCAATGTTAATAGCTCCAGCTATATCATCAATAATAATTTTAGCAAGCCCTACTACCCGGGCAACATGATGGTCGTGAAAAATGTCACGGGCGAAGGGGGGAAGAACCAGACGGTCATCGATCGGGCACCCCGGGACTACATGACGCTCATCGCCACGCCGGAAGAGATCGCAAATAAAACTATCATGGAGCGAATGTGGAGGAACGTCCACCTAAACTATGCCCTCGACCTCGCGTATTCCGGAGAGACGTGCTTCCCCGATCACATATGCCCGGTTAAAAACCCGTATGCCATCATGTTCGTCATCCCGCTGAACCGATCGAACAGCGATGCGCTGGTTTTAACACGGCCGGGAAGGCGCGTAAAGCGGGCGTTCTGGCCGGTATGAGCACATATAGCCAGTATCATTACAACAGTCCGGGGATGATGCTGGTGATCACCAGCGCGATCGTCAGCGCGGTCATGATAATCGTCGTGCCCCAGGCGAAGTAGTTGTACAGGCGGCCGTTCACGTGTTTGCCCATCAGCTTCCGGTTGTTGATCAGCAGCAGCATGAATACCAGTATTACCGGCAGCAGCATGCCGTTCAGCACCTGGGAGAGCACCATGATGGTGATCAGAGGAGCGTCCGGCACGAGGATAATCGCCGCGCCGACGACGATCAGCAACGTATAGAGCGTGTAGAACTGCGGCGCGTCCCGGAACTTTTTATCGATCCCCGAGTCCCAGCCCATGCCCTCGCAGACCGTGTAGGCCGTCGCCAGCGGCAATATCGAAGCCGCGAAGACGGAGGCGTTGAACAGCCCGAAGGCGAACAGCCACCCGCTGTACTGCCCGGCCAGCGGCACCAGCGCCAGCGCCGCTTCAGCGGCTGTCTCCACGGCCACACCCTTCTCGAAGATCGTGGCCGCGCAGGTGAGGATGATGAAGAACGCCACCAGCACAGTGACCAGGCAGCCGATGATCACGTCCCACTTCGTGTACTTATAATCGGCGAGCCTCACGCCCTTCTCCACGACGGCCGACTGGATGTAGAACTGCATCCACGGCGCGATGGTCGTGCCCACCAGCCCGATCAGGATGCCCAGGTACCCCGGGTCGAAGCTGACCGTGGGGACCACCGACTTCGAGGCGACCACCCCCCAGTCGGGGCGGGCCAGCAGGCCGGAGATGACGTAGGTCGCGTAGAACGCGCTCGCCGCGAGGAAGATCTTCTCCACAAGGCTGTACGTGCCCTTGACGACGAGCACCCAGACCAGGGCCGCCGCGATGGGGACCGCGACGTACTTGTTGACGCCGAAGATCTCCATGCTCGCGGCCACGCCGGCGAACTCGGCCATGGTGTTGCCCAGGTTGGCGACGATGAGCACCAGGATCAGCAGGACCGTCCACCGGACGCCGAAGTTCTCCCGGATCAGGTCGGACAGGCCCTTGCCGGTGACCACGCCCATCCGGGCGCACATCTCCTGCACGATAATGAGCGCGACCGCGATGGGGATAAGCGTCCAGAGCAGGCTGTAGCCGAAGTGGGCCCCGGCGATCGTGTACGTCGTGATGCCGCCCGCGTCGTTGTCCACGCTGGCGGTGATGATGCCCGGGCCGATGATGGCGAGAAATAAGGCGATCTGTTTCCACCGGGCCCGGAGCGACTCGAAAAGCTCCATCACACCTTACCCCTGTTGTGCACCCGGCGGACCATGCGGTAGTTCCGCGGCAGCTGCTTTCGCACGTCCTCAGGGATGATGTCCTCCAGCGCGTCGTCGAAGGTGACCACCCCGAGCATTACGCCGTCCGCATCGAGCACGGGCACGGCCAGCAGGTCGTACTTCGAGAGCAGGTTGGCCACCTCCTGCGCGGGCGTGTCCGGCGAGACGCTGAGCAGCTCCGTCTTCATGACGTCCGCGATGCCCCGGCCCGGCTCCGCCAGCAGCAGGTCCCGTAACGACAGCACGCCGATCAGGCGCTCGCTTTCGTCGAGCACGTAGACGTAGTAGATCATGTCGATCTCGCTGCCGGCAGACCTGAGCCGCTCGAAGGCGTCCGAAATCCGGCTGGTGGCCGGCAGGCCGATGAACTCGTTGGTCATCAGGCCGCCCGCGGAGCGGTGGCTGTACTCGAGCAGCTCCCTGACGTCGCTGGCCTCGGCGGGCTCCATCAGCCCGAGCACCTCGGAGGCCCTGTCCTCGGGCATCATGTGGATGATGTCGGCGGCGTCGTCCGGGTTCATATTCTCCAGGATGTCGGCCACGTCGTCGCTGTCCATGTGCCGCACGATCTGCGCCTGCACGTCCGGCTCGACCTCCTCGAAGGTCTCGGCCGCCGTCTCGTCGTCCAGCGACCCCAGGATCAGCAGCTGCTCCCGGTGGTCCAGCTCCTCGATGATGTCGGCGATATCCGCCGGATGCAGGTCGCCGATATCCCGGCGCGGGATCTTCAGGTGGATGCGCCGGAGGCCGGCGTCCAGCGGGTCGATGTAGGACCAGGCGATGAAGCTGTCCGGCATGCCCTGCAGGAGCCGGTCGGAAAGCCACGTGAAGCCCAGCCGCCGCAGGATGCCCTTGAAGCCCACGTCCACGCCCACGAGGCACAGCCGGTCCTTGACCTTCGACAGCAGGACGTCGTTCACCCGCACCACCTTGAGCCCGTCGATGTCCACGATCTGCTTGTCCAGCACCGTCTCGGCCACCAGCATCTCGTTCTCGGACAGCTTGCCCGGCGGGATGACCTCCCGGGCGATCTTCAGCCTCACGTCGCCGTCCATCGAGCCGACCGACGCCATCGGGACGATCACGCTCTCGCCCAGGATATTGGAGGTGTAGACCAGCCGGCTGACCTCCAGCAGCGACTCGCCCGGCATGACGGCGAAGTCCTTCAGCTTGCCGATCGCCCGGCCCTCCGAGTCGATCACCCGGCGGCCCAGGTAGCCGCTGAAGTATGCGACGTTCCCGGGGCCCTGGCTTTCGCCGCCCCGCGGCAGGCTCGCGACCTGCAGGCCGGCGAGAATGTGCGTAATGTTCTTCGACAGGCTCATTGTGTTTCCTCCTAAACGGGAGGCGCTTCTTCCTTCACCCGCTCGACCGCGACGATCTCCAGCAGGTCCTCGACGCCGTCTACGGAACGGATGTCGTCGTTGATCGTACGGTTCAGCTCCTCGAGGCTTTTTGCCCATACCTTGATGAACAGGTCGTACTCGCCGAGCACGCTGTAGACTTCCGAGACCTCGGGCAGCACGGACAACGCCTGTTTGGCGTCGTCGTGCTTTTCCGAGTCCGTCTGCAGCAGCATGATCGCCGTGACCGTGTAGCCCGTGGCCTCCGGGTTCGCCATCACGGTGAACCGCTCGACGACGCCCCGTTCCCGCATGCGCTTCAGCCGGTTCTGGATGGTGGCGTCGGAAATCCCCGACCGCCTTGCCATCTCGGTGAAGCTCATCCGGGCGTTTTCCCGCAGGAGCCGGAGTATAGAAGAATCGACCTCGTCAATTTCCATACTATCGTTCATGGTTGTGGATAGTCTCCTCTAATGGTATTGTTTGCATTGGTAAAATACCAATAATGATATATAAATTTTGCCTTTTTCCAATTAATGTGCGTAAATACAGTAAAATTACTATGAAATCAACTGGAAAACATAATGATAGCCCCGCGGCCGCTCGCGCGCGTGCATAGCCTCGACCCGGGCTCGCGACGTCAGCCATAGCCGTTGTGATCGTCTTTTTACGGCCCGGGCCTCGCCTCGAGGGCCCGCTTGCCGTCGGCGAGAATGTCCGCCCGGAGCCCGGTCAGCCGGCGCACCCGCTCGTCGAGGTATTCGTGCTCCTCCGAGTACCGGGACCCGGTGTGGATGAGGCTGCGGCGGTAGTCGGCCACCCGGAGGTCGATCGTGTTGACCATGAACCGGCCCTCGCTCAGGCGCAGGGTGGCGTCCCGGAGGAAGGCGCGCAGCGGGTCTTCGAGGCCCCATTCCGCCTCCATGTACCAGTCCACGGCCTTCGTCATCAGCGCCCGCCGCTTGCCCTCGTCCCGCATCTCCGCCAGCGTGTCGCGGAACGTGTCCAGCGCCCCGCCGAAAAAGTTTTTCATCAGGCCGTCCGCGTCGTCGAGCTTCGTGTAGTTGACGATGACCGCGTCGATCACCGGGAGCAGCACCGTGATCGCCGTGCTCAGGTCGCGGGCCCGGGACAGGTCCCTCGCGTACTCGTGGAATATCTCCAGCTTTCTCACGATCCCGCGCACGTTCAGGTAGTCGACGTACTCTTCGGAAAAGATGGCCCCGACCTCGCGTTCCGCAAACCCGGCCAGCTCCGGCGCCGGGGTCAGGCGCAGGTTGATCACGTAAAGCACGTCCGGATCGTAGCGGATCATATCGATGACGATCTCGACGATCTCCTCCTTGCCGAGCCGCTTGAGCCGGTCCTCGCTCTGCCCGAGGTCCCGGAACATGGACGGCCGCTTCACCCAGGCGTACATCACGGCCGCGATGTGCTTGCAGTAGCCGAACGCGTAAGGACAGGTACAGGACGCGATGTAGTTCCGTTCCCGGACGTCGACGCTGACGTGGTAGTCCTCCGGCTGCGTGCCCCGGACGTCGGCCATCAGGCTGTCGCGGTACACGATCGGGCGCTGCACCCGGCCTTCCGCGAAGTATTCCTTACCTCTGGCGTAGATACGCGGGTCGAACAGCCGGGCCACCTCCGGCTCCGTCAGCTTCCGCAGGTCCCCTGCGCTCGTGGCGCCTGCCGCATGCATATTACAGAATATGGGACGTTGAGAATAAAAATGCAAAGGCCGCAGTTCACGGCCGGGATCACGCTTTATTTTGCCTTGCCCTCGATACAGAAGTACATGCCGTTCAGCTTGTACTCGCTATACACGGGGCAGCCCGCGGGACAGAGGCAGCCTTCCCGGGCGATGGGTTTCTCGCTCTTGCCGCGGCCACAGTAAAGATTAGGATCGTTGTGGCCCGGATAACTTGGACACATATGGCAGATGCAGCTGGCCATGTTCGTATCGTTCACCGGTGGGGTGGTCATAATTGACAATCGGTTACCGGAATAATAAATCTGCCTGAACGATTAGACGAGGTTCTTCAGGCCGGCCTTTTTCGCGTAGCTCATCGCGCGGAGGGCCTCCGCGGACGTCAGGGACCGGTTGATCTCCGGGAAGCGGGACGCCTGGTACTCGGGGCGGTACTGGAACATCAGGTTGAACCGGACGTCCGGGCCCAGGTTCGCGGCGCACCACTCGACGATCGGCTTCGTGCAGCAGTCGACGTGCCCGGGCAGGACCAGCTGCCGGACGAGGAGTTCGGCCTGCTTCTTCGCCTCCAGGAAGCTCTGGGTGGTCGCCGCCCAGTAGAAGTCGATGCCGGAGTAACGCTTCGCGTGCTCGTCGTTGCCATAGCGGAAGTCCGCCAGGTACAGGTCGACGACGCCGTCTAAAATCTTCATCGCCTCCGGCGTCATGTACATGTTCGAGTTCCAGACGACCGGGATGTTGACCTGCGTCGCGTTGACGATTTTCAGGATCGTGTACAGGTGTGGCGTCGGGTCCCCGCCGACGAAGTTGACGTTAGTCGAGCCCTGCCGGTGCCGCAGCTCGATCAGCTTCGCGATCCGCTCCGGGTCGGCGACGGGGCCGCGAATATTGCGCGCGATCGTCCAGTTCTGGCAGTACACACAGTTGAAGTTGCAGCCCTCGAAAAAGATCGTATGCGAGGGGATCAGGTCCGGCTCCTCGCCGGTGTGGAGGAACTCGGAGGAGATGTGCGAGGTCGCGTCGACGCCGCAGGCCCCGGCCTTCTCGTTCCGGTCGACGCCGCAGCGGCGCTCGCAGAAGCGGCAGCTGTTCAGGAAACGGGAAGCGATCTCGATCTTCACGTCGAGGAGCGACGGGGACAGCTCGTGTTTTTTCGGTAGCGGACCGCCCTCTTTGAGCAGTTTCCGGTACCTGACCATGAGGAAGTCGTGGTGCTTCCAGAGGGCATCGTCGTCGCGTGATTTGTAGCTGACCTCGGCGGCGATGCTTTTCAGGATAACGTGCCTGGCCGGAAGGCCGCGTAGGACTTTATTGTAACGTTTCATTTATGCCGCACTATTTATAGTCGTTATGAAATGAACTTTGTCGTCTTCTTGCAGTATCTGCTCAGTTGAAAGCCTGAAAAACCCTCCACGGACCGCGGAGCAGCACAGGCTAAGCGTATCGTAGCCATCACAGGATCGGTGCATATCCGGGGTTTAAATGCGCGCATCTGCCCGACTATGAAAAATTCTGATATCAGGTTATCTGTCTCTTATATCACTCAATACCAGATTCAATAGACCAGCAACAGGCCATATGAGTTGATATTCGTGGTCGTGATCATCC
>MVRA01000104.1 GCA_002067315.1 Methanocella sp. PtaU1.Bin125
GTGAAGCCTGCGCGCTGGCATGTGTCGCAAGCCGCCTTCAGCGGGCCATTCGTACTGCCCGCCCTCCCGCTAATACGGGACGCCTGCGCGTCGATTACATGGGACGCCTGCGCGTCGGTCGCGCGCGCGAGCGCTCGCCCGCCGACGACGATGGTCCTTCCTGGTTTTCATTATTCCATACCTGACCAAAACCCCGGTCATCGACATACTCTTATGAAACGCCGATGAGCTTGCTGCACAGGCATATACGATGAAAATTCCGAGAGTCTTTCATACGAAAAAGTCAGGAAAAAGTCGGGCATTTCGGCGATCCCGGCGGCCGGGGATACGTGCAGCCTGCGCTGCGGTCGCGCGCGTGCGGATGCTCTGGCTGAACATGCCGCAATAGCCCTGCCCGTTTTTCGTCATTAATACCTGGCCAAAACCCCGGCCATCGATCGACTTCCATGAAAATTTTCCTTGTACAGGTTAAGCGACTCCTGTCACGCTCGCCAGGGGCGCCAGGGACTGGTTAGAATAGACACATATCGTCATTAATAGAAACGCTTGGCGCCCTTGGCCCCATGGCGCTCCTGGCGAGCGTGACAGGAGTCGGATTGCATGGACAATGCCAAATTTTCATTAGCCTTAACATGAAAATACCCATTTATCATACGCCGAGTTCTTTGCGGCCTTTTACCGTGCTGCCGTTCCTTCACGCATAGCAGGGCAATGGTCCGGTTGTCATCATTATATACCTGACAGAGGTGCCTGTCACCAGCCGACTTCCTGCTTAATCCGTCCGGCCTTTAACCGTTGGTGAGAGAACCTTTTTATAAGCACGCGTCGATTTTTCAAAGGCTGTTCCGGCACGTTCCGGATGTGTATGCGGGGCCATTGAGAATGCGGCGCACTATTACGTTTGAGATGATCGTCCCGTTCGCGATAGCGGCGATCGCTGTGGTCGTCATCGCGACAGTCGCGGCCCTGGCTATCCCGGCCTTTTCCGGCCCCGGGGCCGTCCCTTCTGCAGTCGACGTTCCCGTGAAAGACACGGGCAACGGCACGGCGGTTAATGCGTCAGCAAACGATGGCATCGCCAATGTCACTGACGCCACGCCGACGCCCACGCCCGTCCCGCACAGGCTGCGGGTCGTTACCGGCGCGGACGCGACCCCGGCACCGGACGAATTTGTGCAGGGTCCTGACACGGGCGCCTCAGTGATCGACGGCAAGTCCGCCCGGCACATCGCGTATGCTTACCATACCGGCGTCAATGGCATCGCCGACTATGTCGCGTACTGGACCGTTCCCCGCAGGCCGGCCTACGACGGCATCCAGAACCACACGATCTTCCTCTGGACCGGCATCCAGCAGGGCGACGCCGGCCTGATCCAGGCCGTACTCGAGTGGGACCATGATCACACGGGCCGGTACTGGACGCTGGCCTGCTGGATCGTCAACAAGCGGGACGGGACCTACCGCGTAAGCCCCCGCGTATACGACGTCTACCCGGGCGACCGGATACGGGCGGAACTGCGTTACGAGGAGGACGCCGAAAATCCCGGCTGTAAAGTGTGGCACATCATCATGACCGATGAGACCTGCGGCGGCACGATCGAGCTGTTCGACCGCGGCCGGGCGGTCGACACCAACCGCGACGTCATCCTGTTCAGCGGCGTCCTCGAGGGCATCGGCTACGTATACGACCCCATCGACCTCCCCGGCGACGTGACCTTCTTTAATATGACCTATTGGGACGAGGCTGGCAGGAGCATGCCCGTATACCTGGCCGGCTACGTGGACCCGGCCTTCCCGGGGGTCGCCGTGGAATACGAGGACCGCGAATGGGGCACGCCGGTGACCATCTATACAGACTATACCCGGCCGGAGGCCAGCCAGTAGCATGGTACAGGCTGAATACGTCATGCAACAATAAGCCCATTGCCAGATGTCGTTTTAAGTACATAATCTCGTGCCGCAGGACACAAGGCGTGATTAAAGGCCACAAAGAAGCGTGACGGAACGCCCGGCGCGGTTAAAGGCCGCAGAGAACGCAGAGGAGCGCAGAGAACGCAGTTTCCTTTTTGGTTTAACGCTATACAATATCTAAAAAGGAAACTGCGTTCTCTGCGGCTCTCTGCGTTCTCTGCGGCCTTTAACTGTGCTGCAGTTCCTTCACGCTGTGCTACCGGAGTAACTCGTTGTGCCTGCGCTGCACGATCTCCCGGGCCATCTCGAAGAAGACGTCGACGTCGGCGTCCTCTTTGTTCGGCAGGTGCCGGGTCACGATCTGCTCGAAGGTGTCAAGGAAGTCCATGGTCGTGTCGATCTTCTTACCTTCCTTGCGGATCAGGTTGTACAACCATTCCATGTATAGCTTCACGGTCTGGTAATCGCGTGACTCCCCTTCCTCCAGCAGGTCCATCAGACCCTCGCTGACGGTCCCGGCCAGGCCTTCCGCGGGCTGGCCCCGGCCCTGAAAATAGCTCGCCGTCTTGAAGGTGTTCACGGCTTCCCGGATGATCCGGCCCCTGTTTTTCGACAGGTCTTTACTGGTCGACTCCATCATTAGCGGTCCTCGCGCCTTTTTCTTACCAGCATATTGGCTGCGGTGTGTATAAACGTAACTAATTTTTATGCCCGTAGGTCCGGCATCCCGGACAGTTCTACGATCTTGCGATAACGTATTTATAGGCAGGCCGGGAATGACAACATGTCCTGGCCTGAGGGTTCCGGGCTAATGACAGCGTGGGGATTGAGTTGAGACCGTGGCGGGTCCGGGTGAAGCCCGGCTTCATCAGCATGGGTATCGTGATTATGGCCCTTATCATGGCAGCCATTGCTGTCATCTCCCCGGCCGGCGATGCCAGCGGAGATGCCGGTGACGCGACTGGCGTAACTCCTGTTCCGGACCGCTCCCATTTTCCCCCTGAAGTGCCTTCCCGGGATGACCTGCAGGTCACTTCGCAGGAGGACACGGCCATCGATACAACGCCGGGCGACGGCATGGGCAGGACCGCGAAGCATATCGCTTACGCTTACCAGCCCAACGTCAGCGACGTCGTCGTGTTTACCTCGTACTGGACCGTGCCCGAACGCCCGGCTTACGACGAGTACATCAAGCACACCGTGTTCCTCTGGTGCGGGCTCCAGCAGGGTAACCTCGGGCTGATCCAGCCGGTCCTGGAGTGGGACCACGACGACACGGGGAAGTACTGGACGATCGGCTGCTGGATCGTCAATAAGCGGGATCACACGTACGAGGTCAGCCGGCGGTTCCGGGCGTATCCTGGCGATCGCATCCGGGCCGACCTTCGATACATCACCGACCCGGCGAACCCGGGAAAGAAAGTCTGGTACATCGCGATCTCCGACCTGACCCGGCAGAGCATGACATATATGCTCGATCACCGCCGGGCCGTCGACACGAACCAGAACCTGACCCTGTTCAGCGGCGTCCTGGAAGGGACCGACCTGGTCCGGTATGACGTCGACCTGCCCGGGGACGTGACGTTCGAAGACGTGATCTGCAAAGCCGAGGGCGGCGTCGACGTGCCATTGAGCCTCACGGGATACGTCCACCCGGACATGGGACAGGTGGCCATCGAGTTCGAGGACGGGCCTACTGGGACGTCTGTAATCATAAACACGCAACGCAATACTGGAAACAGTTAAAGGCCGCAGAGGGGCGCAGAGTACGCGGTTTCCTTTTTAGCTTAACACGTTGCCATGTCAAAAAAGGAAACTGCGCTCTCTGTGCCCCTCTGCGCTCTCTGCGGCCTTTAACCGCGTCCTGTTTTACGCTTCACTTTACATAGAAACGGCAGGAGAGGGCATGCTAAAAAGTAATGAGGCTTATGACGCCGTTTTCGGGATGACCGTCATCACCGGGTAGGTGATCTCGATGTTCTCCGCCCTGAACCGCGTGAGGATCTGCCGGTAGATCTGGTCCGACACGCTGTAGTCCTGCCGGTACTCGCCGATCCAGACCAGCATGGTGATGCCGATGGCGAAGTCCCCGAGCTCGTTCACGTAGGCGGCGGGTTTTGGCTCCTGGGCCACAGTGGGGCATGCACGCGCGATCTCTTCCATGATGGCGCAGGCCCGGTCGACGTCGGACTTGTAGCTGATGCCCACCTTGATCTTCAGCCGCAGATGCGAGTCGGGCATGGACAGGTTGATGATCTCCGAGCCGGCCATCTGCTGGTTCGGGATGACGAGGACCTCGTTGTTGCGGGTCACGATGCGGGTACTGCGCAGCCCGATGTCCGTGACGTCGCCCTGGCCGATGCCCGGGATGAGCAGCCGGTCGCCGACCTTGTACGGCCTGTCTGTCAAGATGGCTATCGCGCCGAACACGTTCGAGAGCGTCTCCTGCGCTGCGAGGGCGACCGCGATGCCTGCCACCCCCATGCTGGCCACCAGCGCCGTGATCTCGATGCCGAAGCGGCTCAGGATCATCAGCAGCGCGAGTATGTAGATGGCCGCCGTGATCACCTTACCGAAGAACGGTATGAGCTGGTCGTCCAGCTGTGAGTCGGTATGCGGGGCCACGTCCCTGGAGTACCATCTCAGCGCGGCGTTGATGAGGTTGCTGACGAAGTAGGCCGCGACAAGGATGAGCGCGATAGTGGCGACCATGTCGAGCGTCTCGACGATCGACAGGGACATGTTATCCAGCGTCTTAAGCGCGAGGTACACGCCTATCAACAGGATGAGGACTCTGATCGGGCTGCGTATCGCCTTGAGCACTTCGTCGTCCAGCGAGGACTTCGTGCCTTTGACCAGCCGGGGCGCGACGGAGGTGACAAAGTACCTCGCCGCTTCGGAAAGGACTAAAAAGAACGCGATGATCAGGACGGCCGTAATCACGTCCGCATAGAAACTGTTGAGGCCAGTGTATGTGGAAATCAGGTCCTGTATGTTGTTGACCAGCGGGTCGACAGTCCCGCTGGTTATCACCGGCGTCGGGCTTGTGGCGTTGCTGATCTCCTGCATCCAGAGAGAAAGTGCGCTGACTATATTTAAAAGCATCGTGCCCTTTGTGTCCAGTGCTTAGATGGCGCGGACGATGTCGCGGCGGGTGACGATGCCCACGAGGTGGCGCTGCTCGTTCAGCACCGGCAGCGCGCCGATGCCTCTGTCGATCATCAGCTTTGCGGCGTCCCGGATGCTGGTACCCACAGGGACGGTGACGACGTCGGCTCTCATGATGTCGAACGCGAGCATGCGCTCGACGTTGTTGTCCTGGTGGTTCTGCGATGAGCGGCGCTTGACGCCCCGGAAGGCCGCGGCGACGTCCGTCTCCGAGACGATGCCCACGAGCGTGGCGCCGTCCATGATGGGCACCCGGCTGATCCCTTTGTCCATCATCAGCTTCCTGATAAAGGAGACGCGGGCGTCCGGGGGCGCGATCTGCGGCATCTTCATGATCGCTTCCACGGGGCCGTCCGGGGTGACGCGGCGGATGACGTCCGAGGTGGAAACGGCCCCGAGTATCCCGCCGTCCTCGACGACTACCGTATCGACCTGCTTGAGCGCCTCGATCGCCTGCTGTGCGTCGTCCTCCGGGCCGAGGACCGCGTAATTGTTGCTGACCGCGTCGGCCACGTGAAACAGCGACGGCGGGTGGTTGTACTTCCGGCGCGAGCCCAGCGACCCGCAGATGCTACGCAGCGATATGATGCCCATGAGCACACCGTTCCGCCTGACGATCAGCCGGCGCACGTGCTGCTTGTCCATCAGGTCCAGCGCTTCCGAGACGCGGTCCGACTTGTCGATCGTCACGGGCTTCGACATGATGTCCTTCACTTTCATTCAGGAGCCTCCGTCAGCCATTGTAAAATATTCTCGAAGTTGAACTGCCCGACCAGCGTTTCGTCGATGACGGGCAGCATGTCAAAGTTGTGGTCGACCATGATCTGCGCCGCTTCCTCGGCCATGGTCTTCTGCTGCACCGAGATGAGCGGCGTGGCCATCACGTCTTCCGCCACGGCCGGCAGCTCGACGATCTTGCGCAGCCGTTTCTTGCCCGCCGGCACCTCTCTCCGGCTCTCCTTCACGTCCTCCAGGCCCCGCGGGTTAATCTCGACGAAGCCCAGGTCGTCCAGCGTCACGATGCCGGAGCAGACCTTTTCGTTGTCCGCGTCCCTGACTACCACCCGGTCGACGCCGTGCTCTCTCATGACGTCGAGGACACTGTTGATCGTGTTCAGGCCGCTCACCGTCGGCGGCGGCGCAGACATCATATCGCCTACCCGCAGGGAGCAGCCGACCAGCGTGAAGTATTTGACCATGTCGTGCTTGGTCACGATGCCCAGCACGCTGTCCCGGTCGTTATACACCAGCAGGCCGGAGATGTCGCGATCGAGCATCGTCTGCGCCGCAGATTGCACCGGCTCGTCGGGACCGACGGTGACCGGGTCGGGCGTCATGATCAGGTGTATTGGAACCTGGTCGAGCGGGCGCCGGCGCCACTGCGGCCCGGCCTGGTTCAGCCGCATCCCCAGGTCCTTCCGGGTGACGATGCCTTTGATATCGTTGCCGTCCATCACGACCAGCCGGGAGACGTTGTTGCGTAGCATCAGGTTCCGCGCCCGGGCCAGGTTGTCGCGGATCGAGATGGCGTACACCGGCGTCGACATGATATCGCCCAGCGTGGTCGCCCTGCCCTGACGGGCGACCGCCGAAGATCCGCGGGTCATTTTACCCCCCGGAGCGACAGGAGCACGTCCCGCTCGGTGACAATGCCGGCAAGCCCGCTGTCGCCGATGACCGGCAGGCAGCCGATGCGGTTCCGGGACATGAGCCGGGCCACCTCGCTCAGCTCCTGGTCAGGCTTCGCGGTGATGATGTCGGTCTTCATGATCGTGCTGATCGGCGCGCTCATCGCCTCGCGGATGTGGCCGGTGACCAGCTTTTTGAACGCGTCGCCGCTGCCGAGATACCGCATGATGTCCGTCGCCGTGATGATGCCGCAGACGAAGGCGTCGGTGACCACGGGCAGCCTCCGGAAGCCGCTGGCGATCATCGTCTTCGCCGCCGCCTCGATGGTCGTGCCGGGCGGCGCTGTAATAACGCGGGTGCTCATGCTGTCGCTGACCTTCTTTCCCGTGACCGTCTCGCTCATCAGGTACATGATGTCTCGCTCCGTGATGATCCCCTGGATGCGCCCGTCCCCGTCCACCACCGGCAGCCCGCCCACGGACTTCTCGATCATGACGGAGATGGTCTGCTCCAGCGATGCGTCGTCCGGGACGGTGATCACCGACTCTTCCATGATCTCGGTGATCGGGGCGTTGATGGCCAGGATCATGTTGCCGTCGTACTTGCGGCTGATGATCTTGCTCTTGTCGCCCCCGCCCAGGAAGTTGATGATGTCCAGCACCGTGCAGATCCCCTCGATGCGCTTCGTGCCCGGATCGGCGACGGGGAGCCGCCGGTAGCCGTAGCCCACCATCGTGCGGGCCGCGCCCATGATCGTGGTCGTGGGCGGCACGGTGACGACCTCCCGGTGGCAGGCGGCCATGATGCCGCTCTCGTGCTTCGCCGGGCGCTGCTTGAAGTTCAGGTCCCGGGTGACCTGGCCGCGCTGCAGGTCGCTCTCGAAGCGGCCCGAGTTGTAGTTCCGGCTCCGGCGGTTTTCCCCGAGCTCGCCTACCGGCTCGTGGCTGCGCTTACTCAACGGCGACCAGCCTCCTGCACAGCGAAAGAATGTCGTAGCGATCGACGATCCCGGTCAGCCTGTTGTTTTTAACCACCGGCAGCCGCCCGATCTGGCGCTCCATGAAGATCCGCGCGGCTTTCCGGGTGCCGTCCGTCTCGTCGACCGTGATGGCCGGCGTGGACATGATCATCTGCACGGTGCTTGGCGGCTTTTTCATGAACTCGCTCTCACGCTCGAACCGGACGTAGCCCCGACGGGTGACGTCTTCCCGGGTGATCATGCCGACGACCTCCTGATCGGGCCGGACCACCGGGAACCCGAAAATGCCGAACGCGGTCATGTTCCGCCAGACGCGGGAGATCTCGTCCCGGGGCTCGCAGACGATAACCTTTCGCGTCATCACCTGGCTAACCGGCACGTCGGGCAGGTCCAGGTCCCCGATGCCCTTGAAAATGTCGATGATGCTCAGCACGCCGACGACCCGGCCGTTCTCGTTCAGGACCGGCATCCGGCCTTCATCCGTCCTGAGGATGTCCCGGGCGGCCTTCGCCAGGCTCGTCGAAGGAGTAACCGTCGACGCCTCCCAGCGGACGTAGCCTTTCAGGGTGACGTTCGACTTCGTCGATGTCACGTTGATGATGTCCTGCATCGTCACCATGCCCTCGTATCTGCCTCCCTTGACCGCAGGCAGGCTCTGGACGTTGTTCTCTCGCATGATCTCGCGCGCATGGGTGACAAACTCGTCGACGTCAACGGTGAGAGGATTAATGGACATAACATCTTCGACTTTCACGGTATCACGACCACGCTACTGAAAGAAAGGCAGCTCGTCCCGGCAGCGGTTGCACACGTACGTGCCGTCGACGTTGACGAGCTCTTCCTGAAAGCTGTTACAGACCTCACAGATGCCCTGCCGGAACTGCTCCGGACGGGTGCCGCTTTCGTCCCTGTCCGAAAATTCTCCCTGGGGATTGTTCTGGCGGATGAGGTCCCTCAATATGTTGCTAAGCTCGGACGAAATGACCAGCAGATCCGAATCGGTCACGAGGCCGACTAGCTTCTTGCCCTGGATGACGGGCAGCCGCCGTATCCTGTGCCGGATCATTTCCCGCGATGCAAGCTCCACGCTCTTGTCCGGGCCGATGGTGATCAGCGGCCGGGACATAAGCTCCTCCGCCTTTGCGGCCGACGGCTTGATGTTCCTGGAGACGACTTTGACGACGAGGTCCCGCTCCGTCACGATGCCTACCGGATGGGTGTCGCTGGTAATAATAATGCACCCGACCCTGCCGGCGGCCATCCTTTCGGCCAGCCGGTCCGCAGTCTCCGATACGTCCGCCGTGATGAGCCTGCGCGACATGACGTCGCTTACTGACATATCCGTCTCCATATGGCCTGCACCTGTTTTCATATATTTTAGATATTAATATGGCATGCGACATTAAAATATTATCTTATAATAATGGGTGTCCTTCTCAATATATCAAGGCTTACCAATTTTTCTGTGGAGCAGGGCCCCGGCTGGCAACGATTGTACAGCGGCTGTCGAGCCGTTCGCGTATCGCGCAGGGGCCGCACAGGCTTCCGTTGCGCCGGCCGGCCCCGTTCCGGGCAGCATATGCTTAATATAGTTAAAAAGGCATAATGGAACACTGGCAGGGGAAATGGATGGCACTTATTGCGAGGCTCAAGGGTAGCCTGTCAAAAATCAAGGCACTGTTCATCCGGCGCAAGAAGGCCCGGATCGGCATCTACGGGCCGCCGAACGCGGGCAAGACCACGCTGGCTAACCGCATCGTGTCCGACTTTACGGGGGAGACGATGGGTGTGGCGTCGCACGTGCCGCACGAGACCCGCCGGGTCAAGAAGCGGGAAGGCGTCACCATACGCGGCAACGGCGCGTCGATCACCCTCGACGTGATCGATACCCCCGGGCTGGCGACCCGCATCGATTTTCACGACTTCATGCAGATGGGCATCCCGGAGGACGAGGCCCGGCGCCGGGCCAAGGAAGCCACCGAGGGCGTGATTGAAGCTATCAAGTGGATGGACAACCTCGACGGCGTGCTGCTGGTGATGGACGCGATGGAGGACCCATACACACAGGTCAACGTCACCGTCGTAGGGAACATGGAAGCGCGGCACCTGCCCATGCTAATCGTAGTCAACAAGATGGACCTGGACGGCGCGTCGGTGGACCGCATCAAGGGCGCGTTTCCCCAGCACACGGTCGTGCCCATCTCCGCCCTGAACGGGACGAACATGGAACTGCTCTACGAGACGATCGCACACAGGTTCGGGTGAACGCATGGCCGGCGAAGTACAGATTAATATGATCTCCGAGCGCAAGCTCAAATCGCTCTCCACCATGGAGAAGGTCTCTATGATCCTCGAGGACGTGATGCGCGGCCGGGTAGTCATCCTCGAGCACGGCCTGGACCCCTTCGAGGAGGCCCGGCTGATCGAGACTACGATGGCCCGGGTGGACGAGGAGTTTACCGGCATCGAGATCCAGAGCTATCCGCACGGGCAACAACGCCCGCTGCTGGAGCGGCTCCTCAACGGCAACAAGCGGCGCATGACCGTCATCGGCCCGGCCGATCGCATGAAGACGCTGTGCCGGGAGAACGATCTGATCAGCGCGATGATCACCTGAGGTCGATGGGATGCCGCACAAATGCCTGGACTGCAAAAATCTCATCGAAAGCGGCACGATCGATCTCCAGAAAGGATGCCCCGTCTGCGGGGGCAAAAAGTTCCAGTACATCCGTCCTCCGTCTCAGCCCGAAGAGCGGAAACAGACAGTCTCCGAATACGTGGCCCGGGCCGCGCTCCGGGAGCCCCAGGTCGAGGCCCGGGAGTCACCCGTTTCCCGCATCCCCGGCCGGAAGCCGAAGGAAGCCCCGCACGATTATGCCCGCGACGAAAAGGCGCCAGCCAGGGCTGCAGAACCCCTGTCAACCGCAAAGGCGAAGCCGGCCCCCCGGGATGATATCACGAAGGGCGAGCACATCGAGAGTATCCGGATCATCGAGAACGGCACTTACGACATTAACCTGCCCATGCTGCTCAGTCGCAAGGAACTGGTCATGTCTAAAGAAGAGGGCAACTACATGGTCGACCTCAGCTCGGCCCTGAAGCCGGGGAAAAAGAAACGTAAAGGCCGCAAAGGGCGTTAAGGTCATTGATATCTGCTCCTCATGAAAAGGTCGGGCATTCCGGCGGTTGCCGCAGTCGTTACCGGGCCCGGCGGCCGCTCGCGCGCGCGTGCGCATGCCCTGGCCGGGCATACGATGGCAGCCCTGTCCGTTTTTCATTGTCGATACCTGATCAAAACCCCGGTCATCGACCGGCTCTCATGAATCGTGTTCATATGTCGATCAGGCCTGCGATGTAAATGCTTGCGCGCTGGCTTTCGTCGGATTCCCGCCTATCGGCGGAGGCTGCGTACTGCCCGACATCCCGTTAACAAGGGACGCCTGCGCGTCGGTCGCACGCGGGCACTCGCCGGCTGACGATGACTCTTCATCTTTTTCATCGTCATATACCTGACCGGGATCATGGTCCTTCGTGTATAGTGATTTGTATCACTACTGATAAAAAAGTTACAGGAATGACGATCATTTTATGGCCTGCGTGTTACGGCCGATAGAAGAATGTCGGTATGCCGATCGTGTTGTTCTGCGTGATCGGGCGGTCGACGGTGCGGCCTTTGATCTCCAGCGTATCGACGGGCACTAAGAACTTCGAGTTTTTATCGTAGACGAACATCCCGCCGGACAGGTGTCCCTGGTCTCTGGCCACCAGCTTAGCCGTCTGGGCCGAGGTGTCGATGCTGACCAGGCTCACGTTACCCAATACGGATACCTGCTCGACGATGGCCGGTTCCACGACTCTTGCGCCGAACAGCAGCGAGAAGATCCGGGTCATGAAGCTGGAACTATAGCTCACGGTTACGTTAAAGTCAGGGCCGTCGGGCTCGATGCTCATCTTCGTAATGTGGACCCCGGGCTCGCCGGGTGCCGCGGCCGTCGCCGGCGTGGCGGCAAGTAATATGACTGCAACTGCAATTATGGCCAGTCTATATCTGCCAGTCATCATAATTCCGGGCACTTACCAAATTTCCGCTTATAGTCTTTCGAGGATATAAAACTTATCAGCCACATGCCGATTTTTTACAGATATATGTCACAAATATGCCAGAAAACCTCACATTTATATACTGTCATCGCTATTTTGTATCAGCGCGCCTCAGTATACACGAAGGACCATTCGGGCATCGTTCTCCTGAAGCGCATACGAGGTACAGGGTATTATGAAGATCGTCGTCAAGGTCGGCGGCTCGGCCATCGTGCAGGGGCTTGATGCCCGCCGCTTCAAGGAGTACGCCGACGTGATAAAGAAGCTGGCGAAGGACCACACCGTTCTCATCGTCATCGGCGGCGGCAGCCCGGCAAGGGACTACATTAACGTATCGAAGGAGCTCGGGGCCAACAACTCGATCCTGGACTACGTCGGCATCGGCGTGTCCCGGCTGAACGCCCGGCTGCTCATCTCCGCGCTGGGCGACATCGCATACCCGCAGCCTCCCTACGACTACGAGGAGGCGGGACTCGCCATGTACACGGGCAAGGTCGTCGTCATGGGCGGCGTGGTGCCCGGCCAGACGACTGACGCAGTAGCGGCCATCCTGGCCGAATATGTGCACGCGGATCTCCTGCTGCGGACGACGTCCGTCGACGGCGTCTACACGGCGGACCCCAAGATAGACAGGACGGCGAAAAAGATCGACCGCATGACGCCGGACGAACTGGTGACCATGGTCACCCGCATCGAGATGACGGCAGGCGCGAACAACATCTTCGACCCGCTGGGCGCCCAGATCGTCAAGCGCTCCCGGATACCGATGATCGTCATCGGCGGCGCTCACCCCGACAACCTCATCAAAGCGGTCAGCGGCGAGCCCATCGGTACGCTGATCAAGTGATCGCATGAAGAACATCAAAGTCCTCGGAGTCGGCAACGCCCTCGTGGGGGACGACGGCTTTGGCCCCCGTGTTATCGAGGAGCTGCAGAAGCGGGAGCTGCCGGCTAACGTCGAGCTGATCGACGCTGGCGTCGGCGGCATGGCTATTTTAAGCTGGATCGAGGACGCGGACAAGATCGTCATCGTCGACTCGGTGCAGACGGGCAACGAGCCGGCGGGCACGGTCTACCGTTTTACCGATAAGGAAATGCCGCCCTCGGACATGTTCATGCTCTCCCTGCACGACCTGAACCTGGTCGATACCATCAACATCGGCAAGGTCGTCCAGAAGATGCCGGACGAGATCGTCATCTACGGCGTCGAGGTCCGGCGCGTCGCCGAGTTCACCCGGGAGATGACGCCCGAGGTCGAGGCGGCCATTCCCGAAGTCGCCGACCTCGTGATGAAAGAGATCAGTCAGTAGCCCGGCGCAGCCGGCCCGTTTTCTGTTGAAAGGGTTTATCCGTTCCCCCGCGAATGTCGTTTCATGCCTCTTTTCGAGTGGACCGAGGGCGTACGCTATTATAAAATGACCTTCACCGCGGCAGAGCTGGAAGTGATCAAGGTCGCCTGCACGTCGAAGGCCGATTCCGAGTACGGCCGGATGGACGCCGCGGCCGGCGAAGGGCTGGACCGCTTCGTGGCCCAGGCGCAGAAGGTCCGGGACTACGAGGTGGCCGGGGAGATCGTCGCCGGGCTCAAACCCGGCCAGCCCGTGCTGCTCGCCGCGGTCGATATCAGGCCATTACAGGAGTGCCTGCGGGCGTATTGCCAGGAGGCCGCCGGAGATCGGCTCGCAATAGCGAAAAGTGCGCTCAAAAAGATTGACGAGGCCTGTCAGACAAAGGGGTAATACACCCTGCGGGGACCGGGCCGGAACTGTTACCTTACATTACATGGCTCACGAGCAGGACATCGCCAGTGGCGGCGTCGATATATACCTGTCCTCCCTGGAGCCACTCTTTTGGCTTTCCTTCGACAGTCACTATCCAGACAAGCTTCCCTGCGCCGTCAACGGTGCCGGGAAACCTCAAGTATACGCTAGAGTTTACTGTCTCAAGCCTGGCGCTGGAATTGACTGCCTCGATATCCTTAAACTGTGCGACGGCAATCTCGACGGCCTTCTCGCCGGAAACGGCCGGCTCGGGCTCACCGGGCGATGGATATCGTTCGATCGTCACAATGACCGCCACTGCCCCAATGGTAAACAGTGCCACGATCAGGGCTGGTATGACAAGGTGTCTTGTTTTCATTACTCTGGTCCTGTTATCATAGTGCCGGGCCGATATAATAATTATCTCCCGATCGTTGAATCGATGTCAAAAATCGGCGATTGCTATGTGATCTGGCGATTGAGCCGGTGTAACGCATCAACGCAGCCGCTATTATCGTATTATTTCAGTCGAACCTTTATCCTTTTGTCCCGCGAGACTTAAAATATGTCGTTATTCGAGATGGCCGCCGGCTCGCGCTACATCAAACTGTCCTTCAACGCCAGGGAACTGGGCGTGATCCGTGCCGCGTGCGCTTCCGTTTCGGAAAAAGAGCATGAGCGAATGGGCGGCATGACCTCGGCCGGGCTGGAGCAGGCCGCCCGGCAGGCGAAGAGAGCGACCGACTCCGCCATGGCCGACCGGCTGGTCATGCTGTTCCGGCCCGGCCAGGAGATACTGATCGAGCGCGAAGACCTGGAGCCGGTGCTCGATTGCCTGAAAGCATACGAAGATGGCATCCGGGAAGAGCAGGCCGTGCAATTGAGGCTGGTCCGGGATAAGATCGAGCGATGCCTGTGAGTACCCTGCCCGGCGGCGGCCGATCGCGCGCGGGCGCATGCCCGGGCCGTACAGGCGACGATTATTCTGGCCGATTTTCATCGTCCCGGCCATTAGAATAGCATAGCTGTGCCTTTCAGAGCCGGATTAAATACGGGGGATCATATCTGACTGTAGCTATACCTACAACCCGTGCGGCAAAATGGCGATCACTTCGAACGCGATGAGCAGGATGATGATGATCTCGGTGATCAGCGCGACCTTGCTGTACGAGATCTCCTGCGCCGTGGAATAGAGATCCTCCAGCGCGTCGATCTTGTGGGTGACGATGTTCTCGTAGTCCTTGACCTTGAGCAGCTTCAGCATGTGCTCGTAGGCACCCTGGTAATACCAGTCCGAGGTCACCTTCAGCGGGTTCATCAGGTCCTCGATGTTGTCAAGGATGTCCAGCTTGAACTCGCTCACCTTGAGCAGCGACCGCTCGAGGCGCCGGGGCGCCTGGGTGAAGATCGTGGACTTCTGGGCGGTTTTTATCGCCTTGAACGCCTGGGATATCTCGCCGTCGATCTTCCAGTCGTATATGTGATACAGGAACGACAGGGCCAGGCTCAGCTCCAGGTAGAGCCGCAGGTCGTTGAAGTAGTCGTCGCAGCCACTGACGAACGCCGCCTCATAGGAGATGAGGAACAGGTCTTCGTCGTAATACGAGATGTCACGGGACATCTTGTCGGCGATTTCCTTCCCGTGCAGCCGCCGGGGGGAGGACTCGCCGGACAGGAACCGGGTGATCTCCGCGCCGAACTGGCTCTTCAATCCGCCCTGGTCGATGGCCGGCTCGTACCGGTCCAGCCGGAGCAGGCTGAACTTTTTGGTGTTGGGGAAGTATGCCCGCGCCTTCGTGATGCCCGGGCGTATCTGGTCCCGGATCTCGCCCATCTTCCGCGCGATGTACACGTTCAGGTCCAGGCCGTCCACGAAGATGCCGTTGACGTGCATGGCGGTGATCGTCTCGCTGACCGTCATCCCCTCCGGCACCTCGAACTCCAGCCGGATGATGCACACGCCCATGGCGTACACGTCGGCAAAGGCCTGGACTCTGGTGATCTTGTTCACCTGTTCGGCTACGATCAGGCCGGTCAGCCCGGTGCCCAGCGCCACTTCCACGGGTTTGCTGTACTCCGCGCCCGCCTGCACCTTCAGGATGCCGGACAGGGTCGTTTTGTCGACCTCGCCGCCGATGTCGAATGACACGAGAAAAGCGAGCTTGCCCTTAATGACGGTCAGGCTCGGGTTGGGCTGGGGCACGAATATCAATCTTCCTTGTTATCATTGTCAAAGGTTGAAGGTAATATGGCAAACATACCGTATATATCTTTTGTTTTTTCATAAAAACGGCATATGTAAGCCATGTGTAAAAATACGTGAAACGGGCCCGACTGACGGTGGCATGCCGGGCACGCGTACGCGCGAGGCGGTGCCACTGAGAATAAAATATAACCTGTATCCCGGCATCTCTGTATCTGATGAACGACAGCAGGCTGCCGATCACCGATGATCACATGCACCTGAATCCCGGGAGGGGCCGGGGCATCGAGGCGATCAAGGAGTTCCGTAACGCCGGAGGCACCCACGTGCTCATCGTCTCGCTGCCGGCCGACGAGTACGGCATGACCATCCGATCCGCACAGGACTACTATGTCCTGTACGACCGTACCATCGACACGGTAAGGCAGGCGAACGAGTACGTCCATGCATACGGCGTAATCGGCGTCCACCCCGCGGAGTTCATCGGGCTGGCGGGATCGATGGGCATCGAGCCGGCGTACGCTGTGGTCCGCGAGGGCCTGGAGATCGCGGCGAAATACGTGGCCGAAGGCAAGGCCATCGCCCTCAAGTCCGGGCGGCCGCATTACCCCGTCTCTCCCGAACTATGGGAGCGGTCGAACCGCCTGATGCGCTACGCCATGGACCTGTGCGTGGACCAGGACTGCGCGCTGCAGCTGCACACGGAAAGCGAGCCCGGGACGTTCGCGTCCATATCCGCGATCGCCAGAGAGCAGAATCTCCCGCCGTGGCGGACGATCAAGCACTTCTCGCCGCCCGCGGTCAGAGAGTGTGAATCGCTGAACGTGTTCCCTTCGGTTATTGCGGGTAAGGGCGCGCTGGAACAGGCGCTGTCCGAGGGAACAAGGTTCATGCTGGAGACCGACTACTGCGACGACCCTGTGCGACCCGGCGCCGTCCTGGGACCGAAGACGGTGCCGCGCAAGACGAAAGAGGCCATCCGCAACGGGGTGCCGGAAGAGGTCTTTTACAAGATACACAAAGAAAATCCCGAGAAGTGCTACGGGATAAAAATTGATCTATAAACTATAACTAGTCTTGGCGCTCTTGGCTACCTGGCGCCCTTGGCGAGCGTGACAGGAGTCGCTAGCATAGACAACAATAACGACGCATTCTCGATATACGTTATGCGACTACTGTCACGCTCGCCAAGGGCGCCAGGTAGCCAAGAGCGCCAAAATTTTTTATGCTCTCATGGCTAATCATTCAGTACCTGCACGCGAGGCAGCCCGGCGTCGGGCTCCGTTAAACAGCCCCCGCTATGCGTAGCAAAAACGATATAAAATGGGAAAAGTAACCGGAAACCCCCGGTTACTGCTTGGACGCGAACGCCAGGTTGCCGTCGATCTTGTTGATCTTGGCCTTAACGATCTCGCCCGTGCGCGCGTTCGGCACGAAGATCGTGAACTTGTCGATCCTGGCGATGCCATCGCCTTTCTTGCCCTGGGTCTCGATCTTCATCTCGTAGATCTTGCCTTCCTCGATGGAGGCGACCTGTGCCGTCTTGGTGGACATCTGGCGGCGCTTCTGGATGGAGCGCTGGGCCCCGCAGGCGTCGCATTTCAGCGTGGTGACGCGGTCGTACTTGACCAGCTTGGTGTCCGGCCGGCCGCATTCCGCGCAGCGGACGTACTCGCTGACGTAGTCGTCGACCAGCGCCGCGATCGTGTCGGACGTGAAGCGGCCCTGCAGCACGAGACGGTTGCCCTCGACCTTGCCGGCGGTGCCCATTTCCCGCAACAGGTGCTTGACGAAGTGGTCCGCGTCGCGGTTCAGCTTCTCGCGGATCTCGTTAAAGTTATCCCAGACCGTGGTACGGCCCTCGATAAAAGTCTTCGGCCGCGGCACAACGAACCGCTCGCCGCTCGTCTCTTTATTCGGCGTCTTTTCAATCGCCCGGTTTAACAATGAGTCGTATCCTACCATTATCACACATCTTGAGTTAGATACACTATAGACGGGTCATTTAAAAAGATTTTGGTTAAAAAAGAGGACACTAAGGGCACGATGGACACAATGGGCATAATGGCGGCTTTTTATTGGCCGAATCGACGGCTTCTACGAAAAATTCATCCGGTTGGCGCGCTGGCATGGGTCGTATGCCGCCTCCGGCGGGCCACTTGTACTACCCGCCCTCCCGCCCTGTCGCGCAGCGCTGTACGGAATGACGATACGACGGGGCAGTCATTCATCGATCGACTATCATGAACAAGTAGAGCTTCGTGGTTGCGGCAGGCGTAGACGGGCCCTGGCGGGCGTTGATGGGCCCTGGCGGGCGTTGATGGGCCCTGGCGGGCGTTGATGGGCCCTGGCGGGCGCCATCGCACGCGCGTGAATGCCCTGGCCGGGTATACGACTACAGTGATGCCCGTTTTCATTGTTAATGCCTGGCCACAATTCCCGTCATCGAACGACTCATATTGATATAGTGGAGCATATCCACTACATCGCGCAATAGTCCCCAAAAAAGATGAAAGAAAGACAACGGGCTAAAACAACGGGATAGTGTCCGTCGTGCCCATTGTGTCCGTTATGTCCTTTATTTTACCAGTTCGGCGCCCTTCTCGACGACCAGCCGGTGCGGGGTGGGAAGCTTGTGGCCGGCGCGGCGGAGCGCTTCCTTGGCCTTCTCGAAGTAAGCGGGGGTCGTCCAGATGGTGAAGATGCCCTGGCCCTGGTAAACGCGTGCGGCGGTGCCGACGGCCTTGCCGAACGCCCTGCGCATGCCGTCAGACACACGGTCTGCGCCTGCGCCGGTCGCCTGCTTGTTCTCCCGGAGGACCTGGTGCGGGTACACCCTGACCTTGAACCGGTAGTTCAGCCTGCCGACGTCGTTCATCAGGTACCTGTTAGCCGAAATGCGGGCCGACTCGAGGGCGTCGTGCCTCACCTGGCAGGTCTCGTTGACGACTAAAGTGATTGCTACGGGTAACTCGTCCGTCAGGTTGCCCATGTCGAACTGGGCCACCTTGACGCCCGGTACACCGCCCATGTATTCGCGCCTGGTGTACGACGGGCCCGAGAAGTTTTTGTACATTCTTCCTGGTTTTCTCGCCATGATCAAATCTCCATTAAATGTATGAGCATGTAGTTGCGGAAATAAGATGTCTTAGGGGCATATAAAGGTTATGATACACTCTGTCTCTGGCAGCCCGGGGAATCACAGAGGGCGCAGTGAATACAGATGCTCATAGAGGTTGATTATTGTAAAGCTCTTCATGAGCCATTCTCTAAAAATGTCCTCTGTGCGCCTTTGTGCCCTGAGTGGCCTCTGTGATTTAGACGTGAAGCCTGATGACAGTAATAAATTCAGGTCTTGATGATCTCGTTCATCGCGGTGATCATGTACCTGATCCGCTCGAGCGTCTGCTTGTCCTGCTCCAGCTTCTCGTTCACCGAGGCCTCGAACTCGGCCTGGGCGCTCTTGAGCGAGCCGACGAGCCGTTCGATGTCGGCGGCGGTCGCCTTACTGATCTCCTTGAGGTTCGCCTCGGCCCGGTCGCTCGACTCCTTGATGCTCTTCTCGGACCGTTCACTGGCCTGGCGCAAGTTCTGCTCGGCCTGCCCGGCGATCTCCTTGAGGTTCTTTTCCGACTGGCTGCTGGTATCTATCAGGGCTTTCTCCGACTTGCTGCCGGTGTCGATCAGGGCCTTTTCGGCCTTGCTGCTGATCTCCTTCAGGTTCCGCTCAGCCGTCTCTATGCGCTGGGTAAGCTGGGCGTTACGGGTCTCAAACGCAGCCATCTCCCTGGCCATCGCCGACATGACTTCCGAGTAGCGGGCGTCGAACTTCGTCTCCCACTCGGTGACGCGCTTCAGGAACGCCTCGTTCCGGGCGCTGGCGTCGCCCTCGATCTGCCTGAGCTGTGACATCCGTCCGTCCAGCGCCACGATCGCTTCACCGGCCGTCTCAGTTGCGGTGTTGACGTAGTCGCCGGCCTTCAGGAGCTTGATCTCGTCTGCCGCAAGCCTGTAGTTGCCCTCCCACGCGTCGGGCTCGTGGGAGTTCAGCTCGGTCCGCTCCTTCTCGATCCTGCCCAGCAACTGGCGCTCTTTGCCGATGTAGCTTTCGAAGTCCATGCGCTACGCCTCTTACGCCCTGATCAGTTCGTTCATCGTCTTCATGATCTGCTTGATCTTCTCGGTGTTCTCCTTATCCGACTCCAGCTTCTTGTTGATGGAATCTTCGACATCTTTCTGTGTCTTCCGCATCTGGGCCAGCGACTCGTCGCGGACCGACAGCATCGCGGTCTTGCTTGTGTTCACCGAGGCGATCACCTCGTCGCGGGCCTTGAACATCGACTCGAGGGCGGTCTCCTTCGAGTTGTTCGCCGCGGAGATCACGACGTCCCGGGTGTCGAGCAGCTTCTTGATGGTCTCTTCCCGGGTGCTCCGGATGTTCTCCAGGATCTCGTCCCGCGTCTTCGCCATCGACTTCTCGGCGACGATGCGGGCGTTCTCCGTGGACGAGAGGACGATGGACTCGGTCTGCCGGAGCGCCACGATCAGGTCGTCGCGGACCTTCGTCATGCTGTCGATAGTTTCCTTCCGCTGTGCGTCGACGATCCCGTGCAGGCCCTTCTTTTCCTCCTTCACCATGTTGGCGATCTCGGCTTTGGCCCTGCCGACCGTGGCCGTGGTCTCGTCGTGCACGTTAACGATAATAGCCGACGCTTCTTCGCGGGCCCGCTTGGTCGCCATGCTCAGATCGCCGCTGACCTTCTGGGTCTCCTCCCGGATCGCGCCCATGTCGCGGAACGTGACGTCCTTTGTCGCGCTGATGTCACGGAGGATGGCTTCCTTGGTGGAGCTTACCTCGCGAAGGACCGTCTCCTTCATGGCGCTCATGTCCCTGATGGCGGACTCACTGGCGGCATCCATGTCGCCGAGCACCGACTGCTTGGTCTCCATCATGTCCCGGATGGCAGACTCGCGGGTCTCGCCGATCTCGCGGACCGCCGAGTCGGTCGTCGTGTTAACTTCGCGGAGCACGGAGTCTTTGGTCTCCTCCATGTCTTTCAGCGTCGAGCTGCTGACTGTGTTCAGTTCGCGGAGGACCGATGCTTTCTTCTCCTCCAGGTCGCTGATCGTCGTGCTGCCGATCTCGTTCACTTCGCTGAGCACCGATTCCTTATTCGCGAACATTTCCCGGAGCACGGACTCTTTCGTATCTCCGAGGGCTTTCAGCGTCGAGCTGCTTGCCGTGTTCAGTTCCCGGAGCACCGATTCCTTTGACTCGTCGAGGAATTTGATGGTCGAGTTGCCGATCGTGTTCACGTCGTAAAGCACCGATTCCTTGTTCGCGTTGACCTCGCCGATCACCGATGCCTTTGTCTCCTGAAGATCCTTCACTGTCGAGTTCCTGACCGCGTTGACTTCGGCCAGGACCTCGTCGCGGGTGGCCAGCAGCGAATCGCTGGCTTCCTCCGTGCTCTTTACGGCTTCGCCGGCAGTGTCCTTGATCGTCTTGATGGTATCTGCCTTAAGCGTTGAGACCGACCGTACCACGTCCGTGCGGATGCCTTCCAGCTCTTTGGCGACTTCCGCGCGGGCTGCGGTCAGCTCGCGGGTGACCGTGTTGCGGGCGTCGTCCAGCTCCCGGGTGACCTCGGTCTTCGCCTCCTGCAGCTCGGTGGTCACCCTGTTCCGGGCCTCGTCCAGCTCCCTGGTGGCGTTGGTGCGGATCTCTTCCACTTCCGCGCTCACCTCGTTGCGGGTGCCCTCCAGCTCCTTCGTGGCGGTCGTCCGGATATCCTCGACCTCGCGGGCGACCTCGGTGCGGGTCATCTCCAGCTCTTTGGTGACGTTGCTGCGGGTGTCCTCCAGCTCTTTGGTGACGTCCGTGCGGATTTCGTTCAGCTCCCTGGTGACCTGCTCGCGGGTCTCGTCCAGCTGGTTGAGCAGGTCCTTGGCGCTGCGGCTGGACTCGGTAATGCTGGCCTCGACCTCGGCGATGCGGGTGACCAGCTCGCTCTCGGCTTCCCGTACCCGGGTGATCATCTCGACCTCGATCTTGTTCTCGAGGTTGCGCTCCATGGCGTTAAGGTTGTCCTCCAGCGCCCGGTACCGGTACTCGATGTTGTTGAGGTTGATGAACTCCTTGCGGATGGCGGCCAGCCGCTCGTCGAGGTCGGTGAACGTCTTGTTGACCTGGTCGATCTGGGTCTTCAGGTACTGGCCCGTCTTGATCAGCTTGGCTTCCTGCGGCGTCACGCGCTCGGAGTCGCCCTTGAGGCTCTCCAGCGCCTTCTTGACCGCCTCGACCTGGTCCTTGTTGTCGCCTGCGATCTCGCGCATGGCCTTCAGGTCGTTGGTGTACAGGCGCAGGTCTTCTCTGATGTGCTCAATCTCTTCCCTGCCCTTAGTCAGCTCGCGGGCGTTCTTTACGTCCTCGTTGAAACGGTCCATCATGCTCTTGACCGACTTCAGCTCGCTGCGGTAGTCCGTGACTGCCTTGGCAAGCTGGCCGACCTGCTCCAGGCTCCCGCGGAGCCGGATGAGGTCGTCACGGTAAGAGGTGACTGACTTGAGGTCTGCCTGGATCGAGTCCTTGTAGGATGTCATGTCCGAGGCGACGTAGTCCCTGATCGCGGAGACTTCTTTCCGGACCTCTTCTATGCCGGAGACCGCAGCCTCGCGGATCTCCTCGACATCGCCCCTCGACGCGAAGTTGCTCCTGATGCGGCTGATGTCGGATGAAAGGGAATCTTTGCTGCTTTCCAGCGTCTCGCCGATCGCGCCCATCCGGACCTCGATGGCGTACATCTTTTGCTCCACCGCGCCGATGGTATCCTTCAGCGAGGTGATGTCCGAGTACAGCGACTGCCTTGTCGCGCTGATCTCGGATACTGGCGCCGAAGAGTCCCGGATCGTCGCCAGGTCGTACTTAATATTGTTGACGTCCTCGTTTACTGCTTTTCTGACGCTGTCGATTTCTGCAGCCGCGGCGGTGACCGATTCTTTGACCGGGGCGATCTCGGTTGCGATGGCTTCCCTGACGCTGGCCACTTCCGCCGTCACGGCGGTGACCGATTCTTTGACCGGGGCGATTTCTGCGGCCATGGCTTCCCTGACGCTGGCCATTTCGCCGGCCGTCGATTCTCTGATGCCCTCGACTTCTGCTGCGATCGCCGCCACTGATTCTTTGACCGGGGCGATCTCGGTTGCGATGGCTTTCCTGACGCTGTCGACTTCAGCGGCGACTGCGGTGACCGATTCTTTGACCGGGGCGATCTCGGTTGCGATGGCTTCTCTGACGCTGTCGACTTCAGCGGCGACTGCGGTGACCGATTCTTTGACCGTGGCGATCTCCGTGGCCACCGTCTCCTTCACGGCCGTGATATCCGAAGCCATTGCCGCCTTCACCGCGGCAATCTCCGAAGCAACGGACTGGCTCAGCACGGACATTTCGCCGGTCAGCGATGCCTTCACCGTCTCGATCTCGCCGGCGCTGGTGACCGGGATGTTCTCCACCCTGCCGCTGATCGCGTCGACCGACTCGTGCAGCGACCTGATCTCGCCGCTCCAGCCGCTCATCTCCGCCTTAAGGGCCTCGACCTCTTCCGCGATCTTCTCGGCCGGGCCGGTGACGACACTGTCCCGGAGCGAGTTCAATTTGCTGTCCATGATGGAGACCGAGTTCTTCATCTGCTCGACGCCGGCGGTCTGCTCCGCGATCGTCGTCTTGAAGGACTCCAGGGTCTTCGTGCACTCGTCCACGGACCTCCTCGCGGCAAAGGCGTCCTGCTCGATGTTCTCGGTGCGGTCCTTCGTGGCGGCAAGCTCGGTCCCGACGGCGCCCACTTTGCCTGACAGCTCGTTGAAGCGGTTGTCGAACTCGGCGACCGTGGTCTTGAGCCCCTTGAGCTCGATGGCGATCTTCTGCAGGATCTGCTTCTCCTGCGTCGCGTAGTCCTCGAAGTCGAACGCCTTGATGCTCTCCAGATCGTTCTCCAGGCGGGCGATCGTGTCTTTCTGCACCTCGAAGTTCAGCTTCTGGGCGTCGATCATCGTCCGGTTCTCCCGGATTTGCTCCTCCAGCCGGTTCGTGTCAGGTATGACGACGGGCTGTGGCGCGGGGGCTGGCGCGGGGGATGCCACAGGCATCGCCATTCGTTCGGCTTCCATCCGGTCCAGCTTCGCCTGCAGGACCATGACGAGGCTCGCCAGGTCGTCCTGCTGCTTCAGGCGGTTGCGGTACTCTTCGATCTCCTTCCGCTGCTTCTCCTGCTCCGCGGTCTGTCTCTCGATCTGGGCTTTAAGCTGGCTGATCACCAGCATGTCCACGGCCGGCTGGGCTGCCGCGGGCCCGGGCATCGGTTCGGCTTTGACAGGCTCGGGCTTCGCCTCTGCCTTTACCGGCTCTGGCTTCGCCTCTGCCTTTACCGGCTCGGGCTTCGGCTCGGGCTCGGGCACGACTTTAACGGGCTCCGGCTGTCTGGGCGCCTCTCTGGCTTCGGCCTTCTCCGGAGCCCGGGTTGGGACGGACTGCGGTTCAGGCTTTGGCTGGGCAGTGTGTAAAATGCTGGGCTTTAAAATGGGCTTTTGCACGGGCGGCACCGGCGGCTTGGCCTGGGGCCTCATCTGCACCTTTTCCATCTTCTCTGCGGGCTTTTCCACAGGGATTTTAGCGGCCTGGGGCCTGGGCACGGGGACCTTTCCGACCGACGGACCGGGCTTCTCCGGCGCCTTTTCCGCGGCCTTCGCGGGCCTCGCCGGCTGCACCTTCTCGGCCGGCTTCTCCGGCGCCTTCGCAGCCGCCTCCGGCCTGGAGGTTTCGATTTTGCTCACGTCGCTCTTCTCGAGAATAGACTGGAGCGTTTCCAGCTCCTTTTTCATTCTTTCCTCTTCTTCCCTGGTTTTTTGCGCCCTGGCATCGTCTTTCTTAGGTTTCCTGTCAAATAAACCCATTCAAAATCCCAACCTTTGATTTTTTAGCTATATAAGATATCGATTATATTCAAAAATCCATCGATATATACTTTGTTCTTTGAACAGTAACTCTGCTTTCGCTCTACTAAGTCGTGATCATAAATAATTTTTTGTGTCTTTTACCGGGTTATTTTCGCCCGCGGGGAATTAATTAACTTTCCGGAAGCCGTGGCCGGTATTCGGGGGTTTCGGGAGATTTGTTAGATAAATCGTACGGGAATCACAGAGGCCGCAGAGTGCATAGAGGAACACAGGGGTTTGTGTAAGGAAACAGCTTCGTGAGCAATCTTTAAAAAAATTTCCCTGTGTATCTTTGTGCGCACTGTGGCCTCTGTGATTTCCAAAGAAAAAAGCAGATAGACTACGTCCCCTTCTCTTTAAACACCGCGCAGGACTCCACGAGCTTCGTCGCGAAGGGCACGTACGAGGCGGCGTGCAAATGCGTATAAGACCCGAGGGTGTTATCCTTGATCATGCCGTCCAGGCCGTTACTGATGCCGGCGCCCCGGTCCAGCCGGTAGGCGAACCGCGCGTTATAGGGGACGTTCGTGATCAGCGAGTGATGGAACTCGTGGCCCTTGAACATGCCGTCCTCCTGCCCGATCGGGGTGTCCATCGCGAACCGGCCGGCGACGTAGCCGATGGTGCGGACGTGCTTCATGGCCGCGAGGCCCTCGAAAACGCCCGCCATGTCGTGGCGCCTGCCGTCCTCGGTCTCCAGCTGTTGCATCAGGTACATGAGGCCGCCGCACTCGGCGTAAACGGGCATGCCCTGCGCCGAAGCCTCGCGGATCGAGGCCCGCATGCCTTCGTTCGCGGCCAGCTCGGCGGCGAAGATCTCCGGGTATCCCCCGCCGATGATCAGCCCGTCGACCTCGGGCAGCTTCCGGTCGTGGACCGGGCTGAAGTATACCAGCTCGGCGCCCTTCAGTTCCAGCAGGTCCAGGTTGTCTTTGTAGTAAAAGTTGAACGACTCGTCCATGGCGACGCCTATCCTGACGCCGGCATCGTTGCCCTTGATGAAAATACCCGGCTTCGTCGTCCTGATCGCCGGGGCTTCGGCCGCGATGGCCGCGATGCGGTCGATGTTCAGGTTTTCGCTGATCGTCTCCTCGATCTTCTCCAGCTTCGCCCCGAAGCCGTCCACCCTCGACGCCCCCTCGCGGGCCGGGATGAGCCCGAGGTGCCGCATGGTCAGCTTCATCGCGTTCGTCCGGGGGATGGCGCCCAGGACCTCGACGCCAGTGTACTTCTCGATGGCCATCCGCGCCTTATCGGCGTGGCGGACGCTGCCGATCTTGTTAAGGATGACGCCCCGGATGCTGACGCTCCGGTCGAAGTCCTTGTAGCCCTTGACGATGGCCGCCGCGCTCCGGGTGATGCTCTGCGCGTCGACGATCAGGATGACCGGCGCCTTGAGGGTTTTAGCGATCTGTGCCGTGGAGCCCACGTCCGACAGGCTTTCCAGCCCCTCGTACAGGCCGCGAACGCCCTCGATGACGGCGATATCCGCTCCCTGTGCCGAGTGCACGAACGCCTCGATCACGGCCTTGTCCGGCATCAGGAAGCCGTCGAGGTTCTCGCCCTGCTTGCCGGTGATCATGGAGTGATAGCTCGGGTCGATGTAGTCCAGGCCCACCTTGTAAGGCTGCACGCTCCGGCCCTTCTCGCGCAGGAGCGCCATGATGCCGACCGATATGGTCGTCTTGCCCGCCGAGCTGCGATCGCCGGCCAGGATGATCCTCGGTATTTTTATCATTGGCGTGTGAGATCCCTCAGGTATCCGTCGTCTAACGCTTCTGGAACCTTATTGTCCTTTTCAGTTAAAACTTTCGCTGCCAGTTGCCGATAGACGTCTGCGATATCTGAGGACGGGGCCGCTTCCAGGACGCTTTTGCCTTCGCGCTCGCACTGCTGTACGATCGGGCTGCGCGGGATACAGGCCAGCAGCGGCACGCCCAGGGCTTCGGCAAATCGTCCCACGATCTCCCGCTCGTTGGCCGCCTCGCGCTCGTTGCAGATGATACCGCCCAGCGGCGTCTTAAGCGTGTTCAGGCCCCGGCAGATGTTATTCGCCGCGTAGACGGGCATATACTCGCCCGATGTGATGATGTACGTCTCCCGGACCATTTTCTTCGTGATCGGCACCGCGAAGCCGCCGCAGACGATATCGCCAGGGACGTCGAACATGAGCACGTCCGCTTCTCTGATCGACGGCGATACCTTTTGCAGGAGCTGGATGGCGATGATGATGCCTCTCCCCGCGCAGCCCACCCCCGGCTCCGGGCCGCCGACCTCGGCGCACTTCACGCCCCGGAAGCCCTCGAACACGATCTCGTCCTCGCGAACGCCGTCGGGGTTGCCCAGCCGGCGCACCACGTCCATGATCGTCGGTATCCGGCGGCCGCCCAGCAGCGTGATCGACGAGTCGCTCTTCGGGTCGCAGCCGATGAGCATCACCTTCTTCCCCGCCTCGCCCAGCGCCGCCGCGACGTTCGACGCGGTGGACGACTTGCCGATGCCGCCCTTGCCGTAGATGGCGATCTGTTTCTGCGTCATAGCATACTCCTCAGGGTTTCGCCGAACTCCGACTCCACGATGCGGTCCACGCCCAGCGTCTTCGGGTGAAGGTCGACCTCCACCATGACGTGCCGGTGCCCGGCCTGCTTCAGCGGCGCCACGGTCCGGGGCCCGTTGGTGATCGAGAAGACCTCCATGCCCTGCAGCGCTTCCGCGGGCACGCCATGCGGCACTCCCGAGATCACCGCATAGTCGCAGTCCGCGTAGCGTTCCCTGATGATCGCTGCAGCCGCCTCTCCCGCCGCCGGGTACTCGTCCAGGCCGCCGGTAATGTGGTCGATGGCGAAGCCTTTGCTGCGGAACGCCTCCGTGATCGTGCGGGCGTACTTCCTTATGCGCGGCAGGCCCACCCCGGTGTCGAGGTTGGCGATGGTCGGGGGCAGCGGCGCGCCCAGCGCCCGGGCCGCCTCGCTGACGGCGAGGTTGTCGTCGGCAAACATGTAGGCGGTCTCCTTTTTGGCGTTGATGATAGAGACGCCTTTCCTGCCCTGCCTCATCAGATCGATGAGCCGACCGGCCGCTTTGTATTTCAGATCGCCGCGCGACGGCGCGATGTAGCCTGCGCTGGCCGCCCCGGCGCGCTTCTCCAGTTCGGTGGCCATCAGCAGCATCTTCTTTTGCCGTTCCACCTCGGCCGCGTCCAGTATCCCCGCGGCGTGTGCCGCTTCCAGCGTGACGATGGCCCCCTGCGTGTTGTCGCCGAACCCCGCGTGGATCTCCACCTCGACCACCGGCACGCCGGGCTGCGCCTCCTCGACGGCCCGGTGGAAGTTTTCGCCGATGATCATGCTGGCGCAGGTCCCGACGATTCCGACGCTCTTCGGCTGAAACATGTCCATGGCCTTGCGCAGCGTCGCCACGAGCAGCGCGTGCCCGCCGAACACATAGTCCGAGTCACACATCGCCGTGGTGATCACGCGTATCCCGTCTTCCTCCAGCAGCCGCGAGTGCTTGAAGCAGCACCCCGGGGGTCCGTGAAGGATAGCCACGTCGACGTCAAGATCTCTCAGCGTATAGAGCGCCGCCACGATGGCGCTCGGCCTAGGCTGGATGATGCGCATCGGCTCGGCGATGCGGTCGGATTCTCCCATTGCTCTACCTCCAGGTCTTCACACAAGATATGATCAGGTCGCCGGGCGCCGTCCTCGAAAGGGCCGCTGCGAGGCCGCCCTCAAGATCGGGCGCGTACAGGTATCCCTTCCCGGCCCCGGCCGTACGCAGCCGTTCCCCGACGAGGACGATGCTGTCAGCGCAGGCGCCTGCGGCGATCGTCAGCACCTGTTCCGGGTCGAGCCCCTCGCAGACGTTATATTTCTCTTCCCCTAGCACGAGCACTCGCCTGCCGGCATGGCGTTTGCCGGCGGCCAGCGCCTGCAGGGCACGGGCAGCCGTCAGGCCGGAGCTGGAATTGTCCAGCAGCACCCGCCCGTCCAGCGACCCGTACTTCATCCGTCCCGGGACGCCATCAAACCCTTCAAGCCCCGTGTTGATCGCGTCCGGCTTTGCTCCCAGGGCCATCGCCGCAGCAACCGCGCAGAGGATAGGTTCCGCGTAAGCTGCCTGATCGAGGTCTGCTCCCGGTTGGGGGTTTATTTGAATGCCAGGGTTTAAACGGCTCTCGATCAGGCCGTTTTTTTGATAGTAAACGTCGCCGCCCGGGCCGAACGTCACCTGTCTGACTTCTGTGACTGCGGTGTAAGTGGCATCGTGCACGATCGTGCTGCCCGCGGGGGCGTACTCGATCATCTGCATCTTGGCGACCGATGAGCGGGCAGCCCCGCCGGCGATCGGGTAATCGTCCTTCAGCGTGGTAATCACTCCGACGTCGGCGGTGCCGCATCCGCCCAGCGAGACCTCGGCGATCAGCACGGTCGGTCGCAGGCCCGCGTACCGCGCCGCATCCAGCGCCGCCAGGAGGCTGGCCGGTGTGACGCTCAGCTTTTTCCCCGACGGCCGGCCGTCGAAGAAGAGGCCGTGGCTGGTATGCAGCAGGACGCGCTCCCCCGCGGCTGCCAGGATGCCCGCAAGGGCGAACGCTGTCGTGGTCTTTCCGTACGTGCCGGTGATCTCCACGGACCTGATGCCGCGCAGCCGCCCCGTCTCTTTCGCGATCATCCCGGCTATGCGGTGGTGGGTGAAGACCGGTACGCCCTTTTTTCGCGCCTCCTCCAGGAGGACGCCCGGGGGCAGGTGTACCGGCGCCACCAGCGCGTCATAGCGGCCGGCATCCTCCGGCCCGACGACCTCGACCGCGGCATCGCGCAGTTCCCGCGTGCCGTAGACGTCCACGGCGAAGGCGTCGTACCCCAGCGAGATCAGCTCTTTCGCGAGGGTCAACCCTCCGTGGTTCACGTCGGCGACGGCTACCCGGGACGCCCGCAGTTCCATGGCACGACCTTAGCTGCCGTTTACCTCGATCGCCTGCTTGATGCGCCGGCAGGAAAGCTCGGCGATCAGGTCGTCAGGCCCCAGCGGGTCGGCGTATATGATGTCGTACCCGTTGTAAGCGATCCTCTTCTGGCCTTCCTTGAGCCCGATCAGGCGGGGCACGTCCTCGGTGGTGTGCACGCCCCGCGCGAGGAACAGGGGAAAGACGACGATCTTCCGGACGCCGGTGCCTTTGAAGCTGTCGATACCGTCCTTGATGGTCGGGCTGTTGATGTTCATGAAGCCGGTCCTGGTCACCGCATCGGGCAGCCTGCGGGATATCTTACCCGCGATCTCTTCAATCAGTTCCTTATTATATGGCATCGAGCTGCCGTGGCCTACGACCAGAAGGCCGAATTTTTCTCTCTCCATACGATAGACTCCTGTAAACTCCAGTGTGCCGGCAAGCGCAATCCCGCCGGACTTCTGTCTAGTAACTTCTCTTGATAGTATAAAAAATTTTACGTTCGTGTTACCAAATGTGATTAAACTAATTATTTTTATATCATAACCAGTAAATTATTGCCGGGGCTAAATATGATAGTCACAGGTGTGTGTAGCGGCAAACCTGGCACGTGTGCGACCGCAGGCAGGCTGCCCGTACCCCCGGGCCTATTGGCCAGCGACGCAAGCCCGGCGCGTTTTTCATCGTCTCTGCCTGACCGGGGTTCCGGCCATCAGCCGATTCTCGTGAAAACGTCCTCATGAGCCGGCAGGATCGGCTACTGCGAAGCCTGCGCGCGAGCTCTACCGCAAGCCGCCTATCGGCGGAAGAATACGCGGCCCGCCCTCCCACCCCTGGCGCGCAGGCGCGCAACAAGTATATTGACGATTGACCGGTCCCGTTTTCCATCATTAATACCTGGCCAGAATCCCGGTCATTCACCGATTCTCGTGAAAAAGTCGGGCATTTTGGCGATTTCGGCTGCCGCTCGCCCGCGCGTGAGGACGCTCTGGCCAAAAATGCGACTATGGCGATGCCCGTTTCTCATCGTCATTACTCGACCGAAACACCGGTCATCGACTGACTTCGATGAATATCCGGCTATTTCAGGCCACGTCTACTGAACCGCCGCTCATGACCGCCTGCTCCGGCACGGCCACCGACTTCGTGGTCTCGCCATACTCGATCGTATACAGGGCCCGGGGCGTCACGTCATACGAGTACCCGTCGCCTTTCATGGCATCTGTCGGGTAGGGGACGATCATCGCGTACGTGCCGTCGGCGCCCGTGACGGCGGTCTGCGTGTAAGTGAAGTTGTGGTCGCCGATGCTGAGCGGCAGGGACGCCGTGACGTTGCTGCCCGCAGGCGCGCTGCCCCTGATGGTGGCGCCTTTCACGACCTCGTAGGTCTTCACGTACTTGACCGGGGGCCGGCTGTCGTACAGGAATTTCGCGATACTGCCCTGGCCGACGGGCAACGGGTTGACGCTGGCGATATACCGGTTATACATTTCCGTGTAGTTCTCCGAAGGCTCGAAGGTCTGCTCCGAGAACGGGACGTACGGGTAGCCTTCGGCATAGGCCGAGAGGTCCGCCAGCTTCGTGGACACGTAATATACGCCAGGGCTCTCGTAGATGAGCCGGAAGTGGCTCAAGCCGTTACAGTCGTCATAGTACAGGCGGCTCATCATGGAATTCTCGTACTTCGGGCTGTCCCGGACGATGTCGACGCTGACGTTCTGCGAAAGCTGGAGTGGCGACGTGGTGTACCAGCCTCCCTTATCGTTTGCCCAGACAGTAATCGCATAGAACTTGCCCGTGGCCATCGCGTTGTCGATCATCACGTACCGGCTGCCCATGGCCTGCAGGTTCCGGTATCCCTCTGCCTCGTCCGTGGCCAGGAAGAACCGGGCGCTGCCGTCGGTCCCGCTGTTTTCCAGGATACCCGCCTGGAACGGGTTGGCGTTGGGGATGCGGTGGGCGACGTAGGTGATGATGTGCCCGTAGTCCCACCAGCTCATCACGCCGTAGGCGCTCTCCGGGTATTTCGCCCAGGTGCCATTCTCGTTGAAGGCCTTTTCATACGTGCCGGCGGAATAGTCGAAGTCCTTCTGGACGACCGTTCCCTGCGGGTCAGGCGTGTTGTCGCGCAGCCAGGTCAGCGCGTCGAACCACTCGCTGCCCATGCCCTGGTTGCCGCTGACGTAGGCCAGGGTGTAGCCTCCCGGGAACAGGCTGCCGCCTCCCGTGGCGAACGAAGTCGCCGGGTAGGCGATGATCAGCAGGAACATAACGCCGATCAGTCCCATCAGCATGGCAAAGCCCGCGTTTTTCGACATGAACGGCCCCAGGTCGCCTATCCCCTTGACTCCTGCCCGGAGCTTCTGTGCGAATCCGTTTGAGTCGAAGGCCCTGAAGGTTGCCACGGCCAGGTAGCCGGTCAGCAGCGCGGCGTTGATCGCGAAGTAATAGGTGAACCGGATCTGGCTGATCATGGCC
>MVRA01000105.1 GCA_002067315.1 Methanocella sp. PtaU1.Bin125
CAGGCTGTCGGACAACGAGTCGTTCGTGAAAAGGACCATGAGCCGGATGTTCGATTGCTGCCGCAAGGGTTTTGCAGCCGACTTTTTGAGACCGGCGTACGGCGATGGCGCAAACGACGAGTACTGGCGGCCGCAGCCAGAAGAGATCGTGAGAATATGCCGGTCGCTGTCCCGGCGGATTCTGCTGCGGTGCGACTATATGGCTGACGAGTTCTGCGTTTACGTGTATAAGGACGATACAGCCGATGAGCGGAACGTGTTCGCGCAATACCGGGAGTAGTGCGGTCATCCGCGCACGCGCGCGAGCTGCCCGATGCCGCCAGTCGAAGTCGGTTATAATATCAAATGTCCCTTTTTCATGACGGGAACGTCATCAACCCATACTGACGGGTTCATGACGAGCATGTCGCGGTGGATGATGGCGGGCGCGTCGAAGTCGTAGTTGCTCCCCAGTGCGAAGTGGCAGGTCTTCAGCGCCTTCTCGTCTTCGAGTATGACGCCGGTGATCTGCGCCTTATCGTTGATGCCGATGCCAAACTCCCCGAGGTGGCGGCAGTTCCGGCACTCTTCGTCGTTGCCGACGGCGCGGGCCATGGCCTCCCCTTCCTCGATCGTCCTCCTGACACGATCGGCCAGCGGCCCGTCATGGATATGCTCGACGAAGCCGTCCCTGAACGAGATGACGACGGGCACCGCCGGGATGACCGGGCCTTCCAGCGTGCTCAGCGTGCCGTCGAAGGCGATCGTGCCCGTGCCGCTGCCGGGGGCGGGGGATATGTACACTTCGCCGGCGGGCAGGTTGCCGAAGTGGCCCGGCCGCCGGTAGTCGCCCGTGTTGGCGTGCGCGCGGCGGCCGGCGACGGAGAAGCTGATGTCGGTGCCGCCCGGGGCGGTCACCCGTACCGTCTCGCCGTCGTCCAGCAGGCCTTTCAGCGCCGCCGCCCGCCGCCGCAGCGCGCCGTAGTCCAGCGGCACGCACCGCGCGAACAGGCCGGGGTTGGCGTTGGGCGACGAGAAGCCGCGGACCCGGCGGTCGCCTTTTGTCACTTTGTCGACGATGTGGTCGAACCGGCGTCCGTCCCGGCCCGTGTAGCCGATCTGCAGGCCATGGGGGTCTTTTCCGGCACGGGCCTTTGTCAGCGTGACGAGAATGTCCGGCTCAGCCCGGACGATTTCGAGTACCAGCCGCTCGGCGCAAGTGGCCGTCAATTTCTTTTCTTGCAACAGGATGACCGGTTTCCCGCCGAGGGCCCGGGCCTCCTCGAACAGCGCCCTGGCGATGGTAAAGACTGTGTCTTCAGGGTTGGTGAGAATGAGCACTTCCTCGCCGCCCCGGAGCCCGACCACGTCGCGCAGCGCTATCGCCGCCGCGTCGTTCAGCCCCGACACCGCGTTCACCGCCCCTGCGGCAGCCCCGTCGCATCGCCGCCGAAATCGAGCCTGACGCGGTCGCCGGCGCAAATGCCGAGCGACCGGCACAGGCCGCCGTTCACCTCGAGCACGTAGCGGCAGTGCCCCGACGAGGCGATCGTCGCTTCGCTGAGGGGCGTGGCGTTCTCGTGAATATGGATGATCTCCAGGTCTTTGTCGATGAAGAGTATGTCCAGCGGTATCAGTGTGTCCTTCATCCAGAAGTACCGCGGCCCGTCGTCGGTGAAAACGAAGAGCATTCCCGCGTCCGCGGGCAGGGAAGACCGGCCCATCAGGCCCTGCTTCTGCTCGTTGGGCGAATCCGCGATCTCCACGTCAAGCACGGTCAAACGGCCGTTATGGTCGATCAGCCCCACGGTCGGGCCTATCTCCGGAGGGCCTTGCTGCACCATGACCAGTGCGGCCAGCGCTAAAACGATCAGGAGGACGATGGCGATGGACCCGATGAGCAGCCGGTTCACGATAATAAGATAGCCCGCCGCAGATTTATATTTCGCGCTATTTCCCGGCCCTCGTGCGGTATGCGGCCCAGGAAACATAGGCCTGCCGGAGCTGGCTTTCGTCCAGCACCGGCCGGACGCCCTTCCACCGCTCCTGCAGGAACGCTTCCGGGGAGCGGGCGAACCGCGCACACCGCATGCCCTGGCAGGTGCCGAAGCCCAGGCGGTTGTACTTGCTGACGTCCACGCCCTTGAGAAAGTCCATCTCGATGATGCGCTGCCCGGCGCTCTCGCACCGGCACTCGACGGCGGCCGGCGTTTCCCGGCGGATGTCCGTGAGGACGGCGGTCCGGGTGCGGCAGTCGCCCCGTTCCCCGAGCATGCGCATGACGGCGTCGGAAGCCATCTCAGCGATCAGCCGGTAGGTCGTCAGCTTGCCGCCGGCGATACTGACGACGCCGCTCTGCTCGCATATTTTGAAGTCCCGGGACAGGTCGCGGCCGTCGCCGTTGCCTGCCAGCGGCCGGACGCCGGAGAACGCCCGGATGATGCGCACTCCCCTCATCGCCGGCAGGAGGGCGACCGCCTCTCTCATCAGGCGCCGGTATTCGTCGCGCGATGGTATCGTGCTGTCCGACCGGGACGAAGTCGTGCCGATGAGCGAGG
>MVRA01000106.1 GCA_002067315.1 Methanocella sp. PtaU1.Bin125
CTGCGCTACATATGTTTGACGATCGGGCTGTGGCAGGCTCTGGCTGGCTGTGGCAGGCTCTGGCGGGCTGTGGCAGGCTCTGGCGGGCTGTGGCAGGCTCTGGCGGCCGCTCGCGCGCGCATGCGGATGCTCCGGCCGGATGCATGACGACCGCCCTGCGTGTTTTTCCATCGTCTTTCCCGGCAAAAATCCCGATCACACGCCGGCTCGCCACGGCCTTTTACCGTTCCTCGCGTTCGATGTCGGATACCCTGGCCGACAGGTAACCTGCAAGGCCCCGATGCTACGCTCGCTTTTTCCGGCGTCACCAGCCGATATCTCCACAAGCGTGTGCACATGAGCGGCTGAGCATACGGCGATCTGTCAGCCATGCCGTACTCCCGGGCGATATCATCGATGGGAGCTGCAGGCGAGTGAAAAGCGTGCAAAAGGATATAACGATCGGCCGCTCACCTCATTAAACGGACTGCAGTCCGGCTGAACGTGTCCTGACGGGGCGTCGCCGGACAGTATATCGCCTGCGATAACTATAAATATGGTTCGCGAGATTTAGTCTCAACGACATTCATTGAATATTATTTCGGCGGAGGAACCTTATGAGCCAGAGACCCCTTGACGTCCTGAACGAGGCCCTGAACTCTCCCGTAATCGTGCGCCTGAAGGGCGGCAGGGAATTCAGAGGCGAGCTCCAGGGATATGACATGCACATGAACCTCGTCCTCGACAACGCGGAAGAGCTGAAGGAGAACGAGCAGTCCAAGAAGCTGGGCACGATTATTGTGCGGGGCGACACGGTGGTTTACGTCTCGCCGTAATTATTACGTGATACCGTAATCTTAATAAGGGAGACGTGCACTTATAACGCGGAAAAGGTGAATCACAATGACTAAAGGAACTCCATCACAAGGCAAGCGGCAGAAGAGGGTACACACGGTCTGCAGGCGCTGCGGCAAGGTGTCCTTCAACTTCAACAAGAAGGTCTGCGCATGCTGCGGATTCGGCAAGTCCGCCAGGCTCAACAAGTGGAGCTGGCACAGCCATCTCGCGCGTCACACGTGGTAGAAACACCATAATTTTTCTTTCATGAAAAAACTTTTTCTTCTATGGAAAAAATTTTTTCTTTCATTTAAAAAAACTATATGTACCGGCAGGGTTCTATAGCATTTGAAAATGGCACTATCGTAGTGCTTTAAAGGTGCATGCGCTGTGAAGGACAAATGTGGCGTCGTCGGCGTCTGGTTCGACCGGGAAAAGAACAGGGACGCTGCGGCCATATACATTTATTACGCCATGCAGGCGCTGCAGCATCGGGGGCAGGAGTCCTCGGGCATTGCAGTGACTGCCGGCGGCAACGTCATCGCAGACAAAGGCATGGGCCTTGTCACGGACTATTTTAATCGGGAGCGCCTGCAGCGGCTCGCGGGCTTCGCCGGCATCGGGCACGTGCGGTACTCCACGACGGGCAGCTCGCGCATCGAGAACTGCCAGCCGTTCACCGTCCAGTACAAGGGCGGCACCATCGCGCTCGCCCATAACGGCAACCTGGTCAACTACCGCGAGCTCAAGAAAGAGCTGGAGGCGGCCGGCCGCATCTTCACGTCCGACTCGGACACGGAAGTCATCGCCCACCTGCTCGTCAAAGAGCTGATGCGCAACGACCTCGTGGAGGCGGTCCGGGAGACGATGCGGAAGCTGAGCGGCTCTTACTCTCTCGTTATCCTGGTCGACGACAAGGTGATCGGCGTCCGCGACCCGCTGGGGTTCAAGCCGCTGTGCATCGGGCGCGTCGACAACGGGCTCATCCTGACTTCGGAGAGCTGTGCCATCGACACCGTGAACGGGGAACTCGTCCGCGACGTGGCGCCGGGCGAGATGGTGATCCTGAGCGATCGCATCGAGAGCCACAAATTGTTCCGCTGTAAAAATCACTCGTACTGCATGTTCGAGTTCGTCTACTTTGCCCGCCCCGACTCGATCATGGACGGCCGGCTCGTCTACAAGGTCCGGCACAACATCGGCGAAATGCTGGCACGGGAGTGCCCGACCGAAGCCGACATCGTGTCGCCGGTGCCCGACTCGGGGATCACCTCCGCCATCGGCTACTCCGGCGCCTCGGGCGTGCGCTACGCCGAAGGCCTGATCAAGAACCGTTACGTCGGGCGCACGTTCATCATGCCCGGCCAGGACCTGCGGGAGACGGCGGTCCGGCTGAAGCTGAACACGGTCCGGGAAAACGTGAACGGCAAGGACGTCATACTCATCGACGACAGCATCGTCCGGGGCACCACCTCGCGGCGGATCATCGACCTCGTCCGCCGGTCCGGCGCCCGAAAGATCCACGCGCGCATCGGCAGCCCGCCGATCATCTCGCCTTGCTACCTGGGCATCGACATGGCCACCCGCGAGGAGCTGATCGCCGCGCACAAGTCGGTCAAAGGCGTGGAGTTCCTCATCGGCGCCGACTCGCTGTACTACATCTCGCTGGACGGGCTGATTTCGTCCATCGGCATACCGAAAGAGGACCTCTGTACCGGCTGCCTGACCGGCGTCTATCCCGTGGAAATACCCGGCGAACAGTGCGAGGCCCGGCAGACCCGGCTCCAGAATTTTACCGGCGATTAAAAACGAAAGCCCTTCCGCGGGCGTTACTATTCTCAGATCAAGTGATCTGCAATGTTTTAAAATCGTCAGGCAGGTGTGTCTCACACGACCGGAGATCGATACCTGGCTAGGTTTCCATAAAGGGCTCTCCCATCAGAGATATCGTTACCAATCCTTCTTAAACGTCTGTCCGGACGTATTATTATAAATTTTATGACATTAAAATCTATAAGGTCCGGAGTCGAGATGGTTTCAGGTGTGAACCGATGGCACAATCATCCGGACAACAGGAAATCGTAAAGCTGCCCGAAATGTCTTCCGAGGAGATCGAGCACCTCCTGTCTTCGCAAAAGATCTGCCGCATGGCGCTGAACGACCGGCCGCAGCCCTACATCATCGCGCTCGACTATATTTATGACGATGGCGAGATGTATTTCCACTTCGCCGACTACGGCCGCAAGATGGACCTGATCAAGAACGACCCACACGTGAGCGTGGAGGTCGACGACTTCTGCGCCGAGGTCCCCAACTTCAGCACCATCACGCTGATGGGCGAGCTGGTGAAGGTGACGAGCAAAGCGGAAAAGGAGCGGGCTGCCCGGGACCTGAGGGATACGGCCGAGCAGCGGGGCGGGGCAAAGAACGTCGCGGCGAGGCACGGCTTTACCGACCTCGACATGGAGACGCTGACCTCGCGAAGGTCCGCTGTCTACCGGCTGGAAGCGAGGGACTACGTAGCCCTGAAGTCCCCCGGCCGATAGCCGATGAAGGGGGCACCCCATGAGCTGGCCCGTTTCCTCTGCATCACAATGCCTTCCCCGGCACCGACCGCCTGAAAACCTTTATGAAGTATCCCGCGTATTAAATGGTGCGCGGAGCAATGGTTATGGCGAAGGCAAAGAAAGTCAAGACGGCAGAGCCGAAAGACAACGCGGTGCTGGGTCACCTGGCCAGCTACATCACTGAGCTGTTTATCAATGAGGACGTCAACGCGTTTGTCGAGGCCGACCTGCTGCAGGACCTGCTGGTCTACCGGCTGGACGGCATCGCAAAGCCTGTGATGGAGCATACGATCTATAAGATGGGCGAGGAGCTGAAAAAGTCCGGTAAAATCGACCTGAAGAAGCGGGTCGGCGGCATCAACCAGCAGAAGCGCATCATGTTCCGCACCGAGGACCAGTACAACGCCATGATCTCCTTATTTTTCGAGGCAGTCGAGGACCGGCCGGAGCTGGTGGACTTCATCGACGACGAGACGTCCTTCGAGAACTTCATGATCTATTGCATCAACGACTTCCGGGAGCAGTGGGAACGCTTCGTGAGCGACATCGTACAGGAGAAGCTCGGGCTGGAACGCAAGTTCGGCCTGTACGCGAACAGGAACCGCGCCGATCCGGCCTGGGACAAAGTGCCGACCTACGCCGACTACGTCGACGAGCGCATCGGCGCCATGACGACGCCGCCGGCATAATTACGACGTCCTCAAGTTTCCAAGTGTCCAAGAGAAGACGCCAGGACGCCACTGTAGAAACTAAGAGGCGCCAAGAGACCAAGATTTTATTTTTATATCAAGCGGCCAGGATGCTAAGGAATTTTCAGAGCTGATTATTGCTCTTGGGCTCCTGGTAACTTGAGTTATAAAATACACTTGGCGCCCTGGCGCCTCATATTTTCTACAGTGGCGTCCTGGCGTCTTCTCTTGGACACTTGGAAACTTGACATCTGGTAAGTTTGTGGGAAGGTGGTCTATGAACAGTACCGGGAGGGCGATTGCTCCGGAAGCAGATCGCCCTACCTGTCTCAACGTTGAAAAGTTTAGAGTCGCTCGGTGGACTTTGCTTTATAGTAGCTCCCTACTTGAGCCTCTTT
>MVRA01000107.1 GCA_002067315.1 Methanocella sp. PtaU1.Bin125
GCGAGGGCGCCAAGCGCGTTAACTGCGGCGACGCGGACCTCGCTTACCGGATCACGGGCCGCGTCGATCAGGGCGCAGGTGGCACGCCGATCGCTGATCTCGCCCGGCCGGGCGGCCGCCTTCCCGCGTAAGCTTGGCCAGAAAGGACGGCAGCAGGACAGTCACGGTCTCGCGGCTGAAATCCGAGAGGATACTGGTCAGGGACGTGCCCCGGACCGTCGAGTTAAGCCAGCCGTTCTTCGGTTTCTCCATGCGATGCACACCTGCCGGTCTGGCTATGATCAGTCGTTTTGCTGTAAATAAATATTTTGCTTATTATCGTAACAGCCGGGTAACAGGCTTTGACGATTTGTCGCTAATTTGTCATCCGATCGAGGCAGATTCGGTATATTCGGCCTTATTTGAATATGACGATATAATTAATCTCGGGCACCTGAATAAATATCGTCAGCGGTCCCGGCGACCTGGAAGGCTCACAAGGTTTATTGCCGTTCGGCGTTTAGTGTCTATCTGCCGGAGGCAAGCATGAAGATATCTGCATTTACTGTCAGTGGCATCCCCATGATCCGGGAAGGCGACGATCTCGCAGCCATCGTTACCGGGCTGACCGCGGTCGAGGAAGACGACATCGTGGTGTTCGCGCACACGATTGTCTCCAAAGCGGAAGGGCGGAGGTATCGTTTGGACGATATCCGGCCCACGCCCCGGGCGGAAGAACTGGCCCGGCTCAATCGCGAGGACCCGCGGTTCATCCAGCACGTGCTCGATAACAGCACTAGAGTCCTGATGAAGCGCCCGCTCCTGGTCCAGACGGTCTGGGGCAACGTGTGCATCAACGCGGGCACGGACCGGTCCAATACGGAGTCCGACTACATCTTATCCCTGCCCGAGAATCCCGATAGATCAGCGGGCGTCCTGCGGGACCGGATTCGCGAGCTGACCGGCAAAAGGGTCGCCGTCATTATCACGGACACCAACGGCCGGTCCTTCCGCGAGGGCCAGATCGGCGTGGCCGTCGGGTGCGCCGGCATCGCCGCCCTGCGGGACCGGCGGGGCGACGTCGACCTGTTCGGCCACGAGTTGAAGATCACCATCCAGGCCATCGCGGACGAGGTGGCGGCCTGCGCCAACATGCTCATGGGCGAGGCCGACGAGGGGACGCCGGTGGCCGTCATCCGGGGATACGAATACCCGAAGGACGATCGCGGCATCCGGGTCTCGTTCCGGACGGATGACACCGACCTAGTCAAGCAGGCGCTGATCGAGCAGATCGAGAGACAGGAACAGGCAAGCGTGGCGGCGAAAGCCAGTACGGGAAAAGCGAAGGTTCGAGGCAGTAACGGGAGGAGCTGAGCGTCAATCCCATTTTGTTTGCATATGATGTCATCCTGTCTCTGGATATTTTGACTCGGGGGCTTAGAAATATTTAAATAAGCACTCCGGCATTTCAGTATTGGTGATGAAGCTCACCGTGCTTTTATGCAGAAATGCCGCAAGCCATGCGACTGATAGCTTCTACCAGGGAAGCTGGAGATGGTCACATGGTAGACAAATTCGCAGTGGCTTGCTACGGCCTGATATTCAGCAACAGGAACCTTTTGATGGTCATGCAGAAGTCGGGATTGTGGGCCAATAAATGGACGTTGCCCGGCGGGTTGCTGAAAACCGGCGACAGCATGGAAAGCTGTATCGAAAGAGAGGTGTTCGACAGGACGTCATGCCGGGTCAAGGCGAAAAGACAGGTTATGGCGACACCGTACAATATCAGTGGCTCCGTTTTCGAACGAAACATCCTTGTCGTGTTTTACGTTTGCGACATGTTCGAAAGGCAACCCGGCGTGGAACAGGAAAGCTCGATGGCCTGGGTGGACCGGGAAAGCTTTTACCGGCAGTACCGGGAAGGCACAGTGCCCGTCCAGGTCTTTAACGCGGTCTCGAAAGCCTGCCCTGAAAAGGAAGACGCATGGCAATTATCCCGCGCCCTCGCCGCTGCCGGGCCGATCGTCAACGGTACGAAGCTCATCCGGAGCATCAAACGGCCCGGCATGAAGAAACAGGTCGCTCCCGGGCAGGCGCCTGTCGATGGCGGCCCGGCATTACGGGAAACGGGGAACGCGGGACGATGCAAAGATATAAATAAAAATGCGTGAAGTGATCATACTGGTGATGAAGCTCACCGTGCTTTTGTGCAAAACCGCCGCATGGCACTGCGACTGATGGCTTCTGCCCGAAAACCGTTCGACAGGAGCAGTCTTCATGGTAGAAAGATTCATCGTAGCATGTTATGGCATCGTACTAAAGGATCATTGCCTGCTGATGGTCCGGCAGGGCAAAGGACACTGGGCCGGCAAGTGGATTCTGCCCGGCGGCAAGCTGGAGTCGGGCGAGACCCTGGAGGCCTGCGTGGAGCGCGAGATCTTCGAGGAGACCTGCTGCCGGGCGAAAGCGGTCCGGCAGCTGGCCACGATTTCGTCCTACAGCCCGGAGTCCCTGTTCGAAAAGCAGGTGGTCCTCGTGTTCTATCTTTGCGAGTACCTGGAGGGAGAGCCGGTCCGGGGCGATGGCGTCAGGGCCGCCGCCTGGATTGGCGAGGACCAGTTCACCCGGCTGGCGATCAACGAGACGGTCCCGCAGCAGGTCTTTAACGCAGTATCGTCGGCGTGCCTGGATACCTCGCGGTTTCCCGCGGTGTTCTTCAACTTCGCCGGCCCGCGGGGGGAGCCGCTGCAGGTGAAATGATGACAGCAAGCATCGTTCGAGCGGCTGAGAGGCTTTTCGACGTCGATGCGCTGGCCCGCTATTTCCAGAGCCGGCAGAACCCCGACGGCGGCTTCTGCTTCTACGGCCTGGACGAGTCCAACCTGAGCGACACCTGTTATGCCGTGCTCAGCCTGCAAATCATCGGGCGTAAGCCGGACAATCCCCGGGTAGCCGGGTTTTTGCGCTCGTACCAGAATAAGGACGGCGGCTTCCTCAGCGTATACGCGGCGTGGTTTGTCCTTTCGGCGCTGGCGGCCCTCGGCGAAAGCGTCGATAAGGACCCGTCGGGATACGTGGCGGGCCTCTATCGAAAGCACCGGATACACGAGACGGGATATATCGAGACCCAGAGCGTCTTCGAGCCGACTTTCTACCTGGCGGATGTGCTACACATGCTTGGCTGTAAACAGGAATGCCGGGCCCTGGGGGAGAAACTGATCCCGTACGTGAAAGAGGACGGAAGTATCGGGACGACCGACCCAGGGCTGGCTTCCACGTATTTCGGCCTCGCCATCCTGCAGCTGGGTGACGTTCCCTGCGGCAACGCGGAGAAGACGGCGGGCTGGGCCCGGGAATATGCCCTCCCGGGGGGCGGCTTCACCAAGAGGCCGGTGACCGGGCTCGCGTTCATGGACGAGACGTACTTCGGCCTGCAGATTTTCCGGCTGCTGGGCCAGCGTCCGCCTTATGCGTACGAAACGCAACGTTTCGTCGCCCGCTGCCAGAACGAGAACGGCGGCTTCCGCAGGGCGCTGGCGTCGGGCATCTCGGGGTTCGAGACGTCATA
>MVRA01000108.1 GCA_002067315.1 Methanocella sp. PtaU1.Bin125
TTTTACAGCATATTAATACACGCGCTACCTAGACAAATACTTACCGCTCACAAAAACAATTATGAGACAACCTGCTTGGCTACCTGGCGCCCTTGGCGAGCGTGACAGTAGTCGCATAGCCTATACAAGGAAAATTTTCATGGAAGTCGATCGATGGCCGGGGTTTTGGCCAAGTATTAATGACGAAAAACGAGGCCGGTCAATCGTCAGTAGACCTCTCGCGCGCCTGCGTGCCCGGGGCGGGAGGGCGGGTAGTACGGATGGCCCGCCGGAGGCGGCAAACGACGCATCCCGGAGCGCAAATCCGACGAATTTTTCATAGAAGTCAGTCGATGACCGGGATAATGGCCAGGTATCATCGATAAGAAACGGGCATCACCGTCGTCACATGTCCCGCCAGTGCATCCGCACGCGCGCGATGGCACTCGCCAGAGCCCTTTAGCACTCGCCAGAGCCCATAGACCCGCCAGAGCCCGTCAACGACCCCCGCAGCTGCCGATGGCTATTTGTTGATGTACTTGTAGTAAACGATCGCCCACGCGGCGAAGAATCCGGCCCCTGCGGCCAGCGCGAGCCAGATGTTCAGCCCGATGAGCGGCTTAGCGGCGCCGTGCTCCGGGTCGCCTGCAGTCTGATCCCCGCCCGGGCCCGCGATGCCTCCAGACACGTTGCCGCTGCCGTTGAGCGACGTGTTTGGCATGCCGGGGATGCCGCCGGAGTGGTCGCCGGCCGTCGCGTTAAGGGAGATGTCGAGGGGCGGGCCTTCGTACTGCAGGCCGGATAACGTGCCCCGCAGGTAGCTGTTCTCGTCCCCGACCATGAGGTGCAGCAGGAGATACTTTTTCTGCGTGTAATAGTTGAAGGCCGTGACGTTCGCGTTCCCGTCCAGCCGCAGGTAGAGCATGTCGCCGGAGGGGAAGATGTCGACGCGGTGCGCGCCCTGCGCGAACGGCTTCAGGCCGCTGATGCCGCCGATGTCGTAGCCCCGGCTCGTCCAGGTGCCCATGCCGATGCAGGATACGTCGGGTATCCCACCTTTGAGTACGCCGGTGCGCGGCGTCCCGTCGTAGAAATCGACCAGCAACACGTTCGACTTATCGCCGGCGACGATGTCGTAGTCGAACGAGAAGCTCCGGAACCCGGCAGGAAGGCGATAGAGCAGGTACACGTCCCGGTACTCCATGCGCGCCGCAGGCCCGATGTCGACCGTCAGCCGATCGCCGGTGATCGTGGCGTTAGCCCCGCCCGAGACATAGACCGTCGCGTTCTCGAACGTCCCGATCATCGTCAGCCCGACCATTGACGCCGTGGGTACCGATATTGTAGCGTTCTGCGACACGCTAACGGGGGTAAGGTTAGCGTCCGTCCCGTTTTCCGCGCCCAGCGCGGCCGCTGGCAATAACAAACCAAATATCAGGACAGCAATCGCGGCGGTGAGTAGCTTCATGTACAAGAGGCCTTACCCGGGTAACTATAAAAATTTGTTCCACTTACCCCGCCATGAGAATATACATATAATATCCGCGTCTATTAAAGGACAATCGAAACGCCGTGTGGTGCAATGTCCGCGAAGCCAGTTACGTACACGAGAAACGTTTTCATCCCGGTGACGAATATGTGCCGGAACAACTGCGCCTACTGTGGCTTCCGTCGCGACATCGGCTCGGGCGAGGACTACCTGATGCCGCCGGCCGACGCGAAGGCGCTGATCGCGAAGGCGGCCGGCATGGGCTGCACGGAGGCGCTTTTTACCTACGGCGACGCGCCGCAGGACCCGCGGTTCCGGGAACGGGTCCGGGCGATCGGCTACCCGTCGCTGACGGCTTACGTGCACGACCTCAGCCTGTACGCGATCAGCCTCGGCGTCATGCCCCACACCAACGCGGGCGTGCTGCCGGCCGAAGAGTTGCGAGATCTGGCCGACCTGAACGCGAGTATGGGCCTGATGCTCGAGACCACGGCGAAGCGCCTGCCGGCGCACAGCCTCAGCCCGCTGAAGGACCCGGAGGTGCGGATTCGGTTCATCGAGGAAGCGGGACGACTTCATATGCCGTTCACGACTGGCATCCTGGTCGGCATCGGCGAGACGTGGCAGGACCGTAAGGAGTCGCTGGAGGCCATCGGGGATATTCACAGGAAATATGATCATATCCAGGAGGTCATCGTCCAGAACTTCGTCCCCAAGCCGTATATCCGCATGGCTAACGTGGAGCCGCCGACGCCTGCCGATATGGTACGGGTGATCCGGATGGCCCGGGATATATTGCCCGATGACGTCTCGCTCCAGGCGCCGCCCAACCTGACGGACCACCTCGACGAGTTCCTGGATGCCGGGGCGGAGGACATCGGGGGCATCTCGCCGGTGACGCAGGACTACATCAACCCGGAGTGCGCCTGGCCGTCGCTGGACGCGCTGAAGGCGAAAGGGCTGCGGCTGCGGGAGAGGCTGCCAGTCTACCCGAAATACGTAAAACGTGGATGGTACGGAAAAATGGTGAAGCCGCTGATCGAAAAATACGCAGACGGAGAGGGGTATCGTGCTTAAGGACATTTACGAGCGATCGCTCGCAGGGGAGATCACGAAAAAGGACGCAAGGGGGCTGCTGAAGGCCAGCCCGTTCGAGCTGTTCGAGACGGCCGACCGGCTGCGCCGCGAGATCGTCGGGGATACGGTCACGTACGTGGTGAACAGGAACATCAACTTTACCGACCAGTGCATCGGCACCTGCCGGTTCTGCTCGTTCCGGAACAGCGTAGGCTTCGAGCTCACCGTCCCGCAGATCCTGCAGAAGGTGGACGAGGC
>MVRA01000109.1 GCA_002067315.1 Methanocella sp. PtaU1.Bin125
GCGGCATACCGGCCGACATTGCCAGGCCGTACGTCGAAAAAGGCCTGGACGGGGACCGGGGCGTACCCTACATGCGATACAACGTGCCCCCGGAGACCGCCGGATACTTCGCGAGCCTGGGCATCGCCGGCGATCTCTGCGGCCCCTACTATGAGGCGGGCGTGTCGGTCGAAGAAACCGTGGCCTACCTGAACTCCGGCTTCACGGCCGACCGGATCATGCCCTACGTCCGCGCGGGAGTGCCCGGTAATGACGTCATGGCCTACCTGGACGCAGGCGCCCCGTACGACCGGGCTAAACCCTACATCGACGCTAACAAGCCGGCCGCTGCCGCGGCCCCGTACGCGGCAAGCACGTTCCCGGCGGACCGGTGCATGCCGTTTGTCGACGCGGGTATCGGTATCACAAAGGCCCGGCCCTTCCTGCTCTTCGACATACCGTCGGACCAGGCGGTCGTTTATATCGCGAACGGCGTTACTGCGTCTGTTGCCAGGCCCTATGTAGACGCGGGAGTCCCGGCAGAGCAGGCGGTGGAGGATATCAAAAACAACATACCGCCCGGGAAATAATAAAGGATAATGAACCGTGCGTCTGCGAGAACATCGGCGCCGGATGGCCGGCGCAGACAGGACTGCCGGGGTATTGCCGCTGACGCCCGGCTGCCGGGTTCAGGTCCTTCCGGCCGATGTCCCGGAAGGTTATGCCCTGGTTTCCATCGACGGGCGGACTGGCTGAAGTGTGCGATTTTTTTAATTTTACAGCATAAATATTAACAATGTTATTATTTATGTATGCATATCTCGCCATGTGATCACATGGCCAAAGTTGCGCGAGAAATGGTAGAAAAGGCAGGCGTCGATCTCAACAAGCTGCTCGAGCTGCTGGTGAAAAACGCGTCGGCGGAGCTGACCACGTATTATTACTACACGATCCTCAGGGCCAACCTCATCGGGCTGGACGGCGAAACAGTGAAAGAGATCGCGGAAACGGCCCGCATCGAAGACCGCAATCACTTCGAAGCCCTCGTCCCGCGTATATACGAGCTCGGCGGCAAGCTGCCGGACGACATGGTGGAATTCCACAACATGTCCGCCTGCAGGCCGGCGCGATTGCCCGCGAACCCGAGAGACGTCAAAGCAATACTGACGGTGCTCGTAGAGGCCGAGCGTTGTGCGGTGAGAGGCTATACCGAGATCTGCAGTCTGACGGCGGGAAAGGACCATCGCACCTACGATCTCTCACAGGCCATCCTGAACGAGGAGATAGAGCACGAGTCGTGGTTCTCCGAGTTCCTCGGGGAAGGGCCTTCCGGGCACTTCCTGCGGAGAGGCGAGACGTCACCGTTCGTCTCCAGGTTCCTGCGGTAGACGCGGATCGCGATCTACCCTTTTTCCACGCCTCCACGATAATGACGGGGACATCCGTCAGCGCGCGAGAGGCTGGACGACGGGCCGGGGTAAACAGCAAGGGACAGGCCCGTACGTACCTGTCCTCATCACCGCTAAAAGTCTCTATGTATTGAAGGTATTGGATTTCACGATTTCGGGGGCGAAATTATCGCCATAGACGATACATTCGATCTGTGACGTTTCCCCGCGAGGGACCCGGATCGTGGCTTCGGCCCATGCTGTTCCGCCCTCGCCGATGTCGCCGATTGTTATAGTATGATCAGGAGTCCATACCCGGTCAGTGCCTTGAGTCAGGGCAAGGGCGGCGATATAAACGTTGACGTTCTTTGCGACGCCGGTACCGATGTTGCTGACGTCGCAGTGTACTTTATAGTAAACATAATAGAAATCCGAAGATACGTATGTCGTCGTAAAGGTGATATCAAAGTCCGGAAGCTGTTGCATCGGATAGATTTTGGCCGTGGAATCCTCGTATTCCGGGGGAATCTGCCCGATGCCGTAGCCTTCCCCCGTCGTCTCCACGTAGAAATACTTCGACCCCTCGTACGTCCAGTAGGTGCCATAGACATTGTCGCCGCCTTTAATGCCGACCGCCATGTGCTCGGGCGGACTGATGAGGACGACGCCATAGCCCATTTCATACAGGAGCGCAGCCGTCAATATCGACGTGTCCTCGCAATCGCCCCCGTTGTCGACCAGGGTTTCGATGGGATAACGGGGATACTCGTCATATCCGGTCGTGACACTGTCGGATGTATATGGTAAGGACTGTACGAACGCTATCACCATCATTACCGATTCATACTCCGAAAATCCGTCCCTCTCCGATGCTTCGTTAAGCTTATCGACCAGGCTGCGGAGGTATGTCCGGTCATAGTCGGACATGGCGTACATGGCATAGTTCGACTGCCGGTTATGCGGCCGGCTCTTGTAGAAGTCGTACGCGTCTTTAGAGATGGTCAGGTCCCAGGTATAGTCATAGCCGCTAAATGACCACTTATACGACCGGGAATAATAATCGCCCGTCTGTGACGGGGCCTGCGTCGTACCGGGCGTCGGATAATAAGCCGGCGCCTGCGTCGGGGCCGGTGTCGCAGTCGAAGTGTAGCCGACCCACAGATTTGCGTTACAGTCCGGAAACTCTCCTGTGATCGTGATATGAGAACCCTCCGGGACAGGGTAATACGCCGTCGACCCGGCCTGCGACGTCACCCTGCCGGAACTCGGAAAAACGTAGCCTCTGATGTTGACGTTGAGCCACAGGCCCATCAGCGAGGAAGCGTCCGCGCCGCCTGCGTTTGTGACCGCCACCGTATTCGCATCGATCCGTTTTACTTCGATAATTACATTCCTTTCCAGGTAGGGCTTATTGGTCGGCGGATAAGGCGCCTGTGTCGCAGCGACAGGAGGCGCTGAAGGGGCTGCTGGCAAATCATTCTCAGACGGCACAGTCAACGCACCAAGGCATCCGCTGACGAGGATGGTAAACATAAGAAGGCAAACAGCTTTTAACCAGGCGTTCACTACATGTCAGGTAAGCGACCGGGGAGTAATAATACTTTTGTTAAAAAAATTAATTATTACTTTTTGGCCAATGAAGTTTACACTAATCCTCTGAGGAAAGTCACTATAATGGACGGCTTTTTTATATCCGCCAGTATCCGGTAATTTTCGTAAACAAAACCTCCGAAAATAAATAATTTAATTATAATTACCAGACATAGGGTTTGCTGTACGATTATGTTTATCAATTTACAACTAATTAAGCATTAAATTATATACCCCAATGTTTATAGAATGATAGTTAATTTATTTGTCAGCCGGACAGGGGTCGTAAAGGTGCAAAATGTTCAGGTCCTGATTAATAAACTTACATCGGTTAACCCTGACTACCGGAACACGGCGGCGTACGAGATAAAGAACATCAACCAGCCGCTACTCGGCCCCATCCTGTACAATTGTAAAGTAAAATTCGATATTTACACCCGATTACTGGGTAATTGTCGTATCAACCTGTCGGCATATCATAGCTATGGTATATCAGAAAAGGTATATGAACAGTTCCCGAACGGCCCCATTAAAAACAATATCGTCAAATGCCACAGGGAATGGTTATCGGCACTGGAAGGCGCCCGGCTGTACCTGTACATATCGTCGGACTCGGTCGAAACCGGATTGCTTGAGCTGCTAAGGATTTTATCGAACGATCCCGCGCATACCGGCGTTGTCCAGGCGCAGTATCTGTTGAAGTATTCAGGCACTTATCTCGTCGAGCCGCTACTGGTACATATGAAAAGCCCGTTTCCTGAAATCAGGGCCTGGACGATCTTCCTGATCAGCCTTTATGAAGACATCAGAACCTATGGCCCGATTAAGGAAGCACTGAACGACGAGTCGGCGATGGTCAGGAATGCGGCAGCGGAAGCGGTTAAGCAACTAAAGATACCGCTGAACGATTCCCCGAAAGAAGTCCACCGGGAAGTAATCAAAGAGATCGTAAAGATACCGTGCAGGTATTGCGGGACGTTTATCGTTAATACAAGTACCACGTGCTTTAACTGTGGGGCCCCGTTGAATAAATAGGATTTTTCATTGAGATAAAGGCCAGAACTCTTATCATTTTTAAAAATTCGGCTAAATAATCAATTGAATCGTCGCTCATTTTTAACCAACAGACGAGGAGACATTTCAGTAAAAGACTCTCTCATGCCCCGAAGAACTATCGCAAAAGATGCCTTCTGCATATGTGTTTAGCGTCGCGAGTCAGGGGGCCTTTTTGAAACAAGGCCGCCCTTCAGCCACGCGAAAACCAGCAGCGGGGAATGGATTTGAACCATTGGTCTACGGGTTATGAGAATCATTGGCCTTAGAAAGATGGATGAGAAAAAATCACCTAATCCCAAGACAGATACAAACTATTTTTTCTCAATCTGGCTTAAGTCGCCAAAATAGGGGCCGGCGAGACACATGGGAGGACTATGCCGGACATCGGCGCTTTTTTTGCAGGAATCATCTTTTAATACTAATTCGTCTAATAGGACTGCTGGTTTGTTCCTTATGGCCTCGCCAATAACCAAAAATAGAAAATTTATGGTAGGTTTGAAGCTCGCCGCTTTATTCGTTATCATACTGATAGCCGCATTCACCGCGAACGCCGCTGTTATCATCGGCATCAACGTTTACTATCATGCGACTATCCACGACACACAGCAGGCAGCCGCCGCCATATCCGCTGCCTTGGACAATATATGGGTGACGTTCTTCACCCTATTGCTGCAGAACGCCGCGTTTGTCTTCGTCGCCTGGCTGTTCCTTATGAAGGTCGATAAGGTGAAATTCTCATGGAAGGAGTTCGGGCTGGATGTACGACGTGATACACCGAAGCTAACACTCTCGGGCATAGGATTGAATTTGTTTTTATCGGTGCCGCTCTTCGGGATACTCCTGCTTATCGGTGCCGTCTCGTTCGAGGCGTTCGGTACAGCGTCGTTTAGCCTTACGTCAATCATTTTGTCGTTCGTACTGATGGCCATAGGGACTCTTACCATCGGTTTCGGCGAGGAGATACTATTCCGTGGCTACGTGCAGAATATGTTAACGAAAAAGTATGGGATTCTCTGGGCACTTCCTCTTGCGTCGGTGTTCTTCGTAGCCGTGCACGTGTTACCGAAGTTCATGACAGGGAGCGTCGAGCTGCTGTATTTCCTTAGCATCTTCCCCGTGGCCTTAATCCTGGGATACTTGTTCTATGTTACTAAATCGCTATGGGCCAGTGTGGCGTTCCACGCGTTAGAGGACTTCGTGGTGCTGGCGCTCGTGGCTTTTGGCAAGCCAACGGCCGGCACAGCACCGCTGATCATACTAAGCGCCCCCATCGATATTACCATCGAAGGCGTAAAACTTGGAAACTGGGGAGATGCCATAGGACTGGCCATCGGAGCAGCCTTATTCATGGCGATGGTTGCGTACTTCTGGAATAAGCAAAGAGCAGGACAGATAGATGGGCGTATGATAAATAAAAAATCGTTTATCAAGCCATAATTCAAGGCCAATAATTGGGCCGTATAATAACTGCAAAAATCAAAGCTGACCGATCTAATGCCATAGTTGTCGTAGTTCTATTAACACATACGCAATAATGGCAAACGCAATAATGGCAAATCCGGCCGTTCTAGTCGCAATTCTGGTTGTAATTCCCCTTACAATTCACGTTACGTTTCTGGTCAACTGTCTGGTCGCAATTCATGTTATGGTTCTGCTCACAGTTTTGCTGACAGTTAATGTTCTGGTCGCAAGTCCCGCCGCAGTTAATTTCCATTGCTTTAAAGATACATTTGATAAGGTCAAGGCTCAAGCATTCTAAGTGCTCATTAAATAATAAAAAAAGCTGTAAGTTGCAAACAATAAAGAAAAAAGTCCCTGAGTGAATGAAACGCTTTTTGTCATTATAAATTCAAAATAATATTTATAACATTATCGGGTCAACGGGCCATTAGAATCATGACCTCGGCAATCAGAGTTAATGAAAATCGCCTTATTGAAAATTTTAGTAGCGGGGAATGGATTTGAACCATTGGTCTACGGGTTATGAGCCCGTCGGGATCTCCTGACTACCCCACCCCG
>MVRA01000110.1 GCA_002067315.1 Methanocella sp. PtaU1.Bin125
AACCAAATGTGCAGACGATGCCTTATTACTTGCTTACCGACCTACACGAACCGATCCCAAAAGTGGAGAAGAGTCTGAAATTAAAGCGCAGTAGTTATCGCCGTTCGTCATCGTGTACATGCCGGTGGTGGATATCCGGCCGATGGGGGTGGGAGTGGCGGAGGACGCCGTGGCGGTGGCGGCATGAAGTATCGGCGCGGTACGGGTGATGCTCGTCCGGGGCGTAGTAATGCTCGTGCTCGAAGGGCGGGTGGACGTGCAGGTGGTCGTGCACCTCGCCGAATAGCAGCAGCGCGCCGATAATCATGAACGGGACCGCGACCAGGAACTGCGGCCCGGGAAGCTCACGGAACACGAGCAGCGACAGGGCGGCGCCAGCGAAGGGCGCGATGGCAAACCACGCGCTGGCGCGGGCGGCGCCCATGCCCCGGGACGCCAGGATGAACAGGGCGATGCTGAAGCCGTAGCTGATCATACCGATGCCGATGGCGGGCACGATCCCGGCGGGGCCCGGCAGGGACCGGCCGAGCAGCAGGGCCAGCGCCAGCGAGAACGTGCCGGCGCCCAGGCCTTTGATCATGCCGATGGCGACCGGGTCCTTAGCGGCGATGTTACAGGTCAGGTTGTTGTCGATACCCCAGAGCAGGCAGGCGCCGATGACGCCCAGCGCGCCGGGCGAAAAGCCGAAGGCCCCCGACAGGTTGATCGCCAGCAGCGCGCTTGCCACCGTGATCAGGCCGATCGCCGCCCAGACCCGCCGGCCGATGGCCTCGCGAAAGACAAGGGCGGCGACCGCCGACGTCGCCACGCTTTCGAAAGCGAGCAGCAGCGACGCCGTCGCCGCCGGCGTATGCTGTAAGCTCACCATCAGCAGAACGGGCGCGACGATGCCGCCCGCGAGCACGGAGCCCGCCAGCCAGGGCAAATCTCGCAGCGACAGCCCGGCCTCGCCTTTCCACGGGGCCGCCCGCCGGAGCAGCCAGGCCATCGCCAGGCCGCTGCCGCTGCCGATGTACAGCAACGCGGCGAGCGCCACCGGGTCGACCGTCCCGAGCAGCACCTTCGCGGCCGGCGCGCTGGCGCCGAACAGCACGGCGCTCGCGAGAGCGATGGCGACGGGGTAAAGGCCTTTACGGTCCTGCATGGCTCCTCCGTATAATATTCGGGCACAGGAGAGAAATAGGTATCCTGGCACACAGCATTAGATTCCCGCATCTATATCCTTGTCAGGGCATACGCAGCACTATATATTCGCACAGGGCGCAGAGACGGACGCAGAGTCCACTGAGACTGGAACAGAGAGTCGGCAGATGGCCGGGATTTTGGTCAGGTAGAGATGAAAAAAGGATGGTTCCCCTCTCACCGTATCGTCAATCCGAACTGCGCTGCACGCCCGGGGCGGGAGGGCGGGCAGTACGAATGGCCCGCCGAAGGCGGCAAACGACGCATCCTGGCGCGCAAATCCGACGAGCTTTTCAAAGGGGTCAGTCGATGACGTGGATTATGGCCAAGTATCAACGATAAGAAACAGGCATCACAGTCGTCGCATATCCGGCCAGGGCATGCGCACGTGCGTGCGAGCGGCCGCGAGAGCCAGTCAACACTCGCCAGTATTGTATAAGCTGTACAGACCGCAAAATATCTAAACGAAAGCGCCTGTTGGGAGATCATGCAGAGACTGCTCCGGGCACTACTTGTCGTGCTGGCCATCGCCCTTTCTTCATCGGCCGGGACCGGATGCACAGGCATCGACACTTCCGGCAACTCTAAAGCTGACGAGATAGACTACGCCCTCCGGGACGGGCCCGTGCTCGTGGAGTTCGGCGCGGCCTGGTGCGGCTGGTGCGGAGAGCAGCAGCCAGTGATCGAGAGTCTGTCCCGTAACATTACCGGCGTGACGTTCATATCGGTCGACGTCGACGTCAATGCCTCGCTGGCGGACGAGTATTATGTCGAAGGCGTGCCCCAGATGAACCTGATCGTGAAGAAGAACGACGACGGGAGCTACGTGTACGTCGACCGGTCCGGCAGGTCGACGACGGACCGGTTCAGGTCACGGCTGGTCGGGTTCATGGAGTACGACGAGCTGAAGCCGCTGGTAGAAGCGGCGCTCGCCGTCCGATAGCTCTCCAGGCACGCGACCTTTCACGATAAAATATAAACCCGCACGGTCATATGATCATCTAACCGGTCCGGTGTTATGATGAAGGGACTTGAGCTGCCGAAGGAAAGCCTGGTGAAGGTGGAGAACGCGATCACGGACGCCATCGTCCGCGTGGTCGAGCTTAGCAACTCCAGCGGTGCGATCGTGGGCCTGAGCGGTGGCATCGACTCGGCGCTGGTGGCCACGCTGGCCTCCCGGGCCGTGGACGTGCACGCCCTGCTCCTGCCCGACCGGGCGTCGACGTCGCGGGAAGACATGGAGCACGCGAAAGCCCTGGCCCGGGACCTGGGCATCGACCACGAGGTCATCGAGATAGGCGACATCGTGGGCGCCGTTTACGCGAAAAGGCCGGGCGTCGGCCCCGAAGAGTGCCGGCTGGCCTTCGCGAACGTGAAGCCGCGCGTCCGCATGATCATGAGCTATTTTGCCGCCAACCTCGACGGCCGCATCGTGCTGGGGACGGGTAACAAGACCGAGCTGTTGATGGGCTATTTTACCAAGTACGGGGACGGCGGGGTGGACATGCTGCCTATCGGCGACCTGTACAAGACCCGTGTCAGACAGCTTGCTCGCCACGTCGGCGTGCCTGAAGCGATCATAAAAAAGCCCCCGTCGGCCGGGCTCTGGGCCGGGCAGACCGACGAGGCGGAGATGGGCGCGACCTACGAGGAGATCGACGCGGTGCTCTACGGCACGTTCGACCTGGGCATGAGCCTCGACCATCTGGAGAAAGCCACCGGCGTCGGCAACGCGACGGTGAGGATGATCATGGAGCGCGTCCGGAACAGCGAGCACAAGCGCAGCATGCCGCCGATCGTCGGCCTGGACGAGGCACTATCAGGCATATGATGCCGCTCACGGACGTTGATTTTCACTAATAAGCTCTTATTATATGTAAAATAAAAGAGCGATGAAGAAGCAATATATGCCCCTTCATCCAGTAGCACCTATCGATAAGTCCAACGTGCCTTCGGTCACGTAAAGATACTTGAGGTCCTGCCTCGACTCGAACTTGAACAGGAAAGTCGAAGTTTGCGAATCGAAGTGAATATGGTTGTTATCGTTGCCTCTCTCGGTGCCGTGGCAAACGTAGGTCGGGCCGGTACCGGGGTGTTTGGTGGCCATCAGCCGCAGGTAATGTTCGGTGACGTCGCAAAGCTTTTTAAAGTCGCCATAGTGCACATCGTTGGCATCGTATAAGCCAGGGAACGATCCGGTGTCTCCGGTCACCAGCGGATCCGCTCCCCACGTCGTGGAATCCGGATCTATGGCCCAGGCACCGTTATCGTCGATGTCCCCGTCGCCGTCCGAGTCTCCGTACATCATGAGGATGGTATCGCTCATCATGTTGATATCGATGTCGTGGTATTCGGTGCTGGAGTCGAACTCAAGCGTCGTGGAAAAGGCCTCGTGTATGTTGTTGGCCGAGTCGGTGTATTCGTAGATCACCCCGACGTTCTCTTTACCCGGGCCTTTGAGACGGCAGACCATTACGTTCAGGAACGGATCTGTGCCCGCGGGCGGACGTAAGGATATGAAGTAATCTTTGCCCGGGTTCCTTTTCTCGAGGTGCATCGAGAATTTGATCACGGGCGCGTAGTTATTATCCGTCTCCATGTGCTTGGTGTTCAGGCCGTTTTTAACGAGCCCGCTCTGTGTGGGGGCGCCGGTCATTAACAAGACAGTGACGGTGCGATCGGCGGGATCCACTGTCGCAGTAGCCAGAGTACGCTCGTTGATGAAGTCCGCCCATGCCTGGTAGTAGTCCGACTTCACCTTGACGATGATGTCCTTGCCCTCCTCGACCGGGTTGGCGAGGGTCGTGCTCATGCCGTTGTTCCTGGGATAAACGGTGACCGGGTCGTTAGACTTCACGTCGACCAGTATTTTACCGCCGGCACTGGTGGCCATGCTCGAGTTGCCTGCGATGCGCATGAGGGGCAACGTGAGCGTTTCCCCATTGAAGTCGAAGTCCGGAGGCGATATCATGATACTGCCGCCATCCGGGTACTTTTCCCACACGCCCCCGTCCTGGTAGGCAACCTCTCCGAAGTCTGTCACGCACTTGATCGTCCCCAGGGGAGCCTGGTAAATGGTGTAGTTGGTATTGGTTGCCCGGTCGTATTTTAAGATCTCGATGTAGCTGTCCGCGCTGCTGTTATTGACGATAACCGCGCCTTCGTTCAGCTGGAAGGAGATCTCCTGGAAGATCGACGTACTGAACCTGGCTTTACTGATCCGGGAGTCCGCGGTGGTGAACGCCTGCTCGATGTTAGTGAACTGAGCGTTGTCTTTAGAGCTGTTGACCGATGGCATGCTGAACAGCACCGCGATCGATAGTCCTGTGACAATGATGCCTATCAATATTACGTAACCCACCTGTTCGGACACAGCGTAATCGTCGAATCGCACGCCACGGCGTTTCCGGTTTTCGGTTTGGCTCATATTCCCATCTCCATACATTTGCTCAGTCTGTGCCCGTGTTTATCGATGCGATCACGAAGCTCTGGACTGTGTTTACCGTAATCCCTGTAGCGGGATTGCTGTACGCTTTAGTCATCACCAGCTTATCCGCCGTGCTCTCACCCATGTCCTTATCGAAGCCCCATTCGTCGTGGAAGTAAGTGTACAGGCAGTCGTTGTAGTCGCTCTCCAGGGTGATTTTGACCAGCCGGACATGGTCATAGATGTTGAACACGGGCTGAGACACGGTCTGGTTTTTCTTCGAATAGTACAGGGTACCGAACGATATCCTGGCCAGCGTGGTGCCGGCTAGCGAGTACGTGTTTTCGTACAGCGAGATCAGCGGCAGGTATAGCACCGGCGTGCCATCGGCCCGGGTATAGCTATAGATGTCCGGTTTTTTAATCACCGGATACGTGTGCTCGTCCCTTTTAAACACGCCCCCGAGCAGATAAGCGATGGTGCTGTCGTCCTTCGAGTACTCCAGCGCCCGCAGCGCCACTGAGTCGCCCGTGGTCGAGCTGCCCCCGGTCGGTGCGACGGGGGTCGTGCCCGCGAGGTCAGCGAAGTACTGGACTCGCATGGTGCCCACGCCCCGAATCCCCACATTGCCCCCATAGAGCTTGATCTCGGACTGCTGGTAAGGCGTCTTGAGCAATGCGACATTGTTGCCGTTCTCTGATACCAGGTCGAAGCCCTCCATCATGTTCTGCAGATGGCTCTGGTCCACGTAGTTGTTGTACAACGGGTACCCCATCAGGAAGATGATGGCGAGCAAGGAACACAGTATTCCGCTAATGATGACATAGCCGATGGACTCGGAGACAGCGGCGTCAGACCACCGCGTTGGCCGGAGCATCAGACTTCCTCCAGGTTCATGTACTTGCTTCCGCCGACCGTGACTATACCGGCCTTCAGGTTGTAGGTGTTACAGATGATGGTCACAGGCTGCACCGGGACCGGCGAGTTGAAGGTGGCGACCGAGTAGACGCTCGTATCGGATAGGTACGTGACTTTCACGATGCCCCTCTGCGCGCCCGTGCCGTCGTCCGTCACATTGATCGAATACTGCTTGCCCCCGTAGGGCCGGGGCACGTCGAAGTACCTGGCGCTGTCCTGGGTGGCCGAGGCCGTATAGAGGGACGTGTAATCACTGAGCTGCAGCGTGATATCGTTAAGGTACAGCTCGTTGGAGTAGCTGGCGAGCTGGTTCGCGACGATGCTGGCGGCGATGTCCAACTCCTCATTTACGACGATGCGGTCGCTGTTGTACATGGTCGAGCCTAAGCTGGTCAGGAGTATCGCGAAGAGCACCGAAGCTATGCCAATGGTGAATATGTACTCCAGCAATACGCTGACGCCTGAATCATCTCCGGTGAACGAACGCATAGTGATCACGTGTTTAAGGTATGCTCAAATGCCGGTCAACTGCTGTGAGCTCACTCCTGCAGGTATCTCATTCGCTGTGGCTTTGACGAGCACGTTGACCAAGTCATTCTGATTCTGGGTCCTGATCACGCACGTCATGCTGCCGCTGGCGCCCGGGTTCAATGTGGCAATGGAGGTGAACGGGGTTACCACAGTCTTGCCAGTCGGCGAGACAAGCGTGAACTGAATGTTGGTCAAGGGTAATAGCCCGGTATTTTCTACTGTAGCCGTAATTGTCACATCCTTTTTAGGCGATGCGGTTGCCCTGACGGCGGTGATGGTCACCGTCATGGCGTAGTTCTCCGGAGCCGGCGTGGGCGTGGCAGCCGGGTCGTCGTCGATGATGTTGATGGTGGCGCTAACGATTGAACCGGCAACGGCATTCGTGTACCCGGTGAAGTCGACCGTGAACGATTCAAAACCAGCCTCATAGTTAGCATCCTGGAGGGTGGTGATAGTGATGGTTTTACTCACTTCCCCGGGGTTAAAGGAGACCAAGCCCGCCGCAATGTGGACATAATCGACGGACGCGGTTGCGGTAGCTGGTGACGTCGCGTAGTTCACGACGACCGCCTGATCGTAGACCTGGGACAGGTTCACCGTCACCGTCACTGCACCGCCCTCGGTGATGTTGTACACGGCGTCCTCGAATGACACCTCGGGATCGGGCAGCAGCGACGGGGGGCACGGGGCCGACGGGTCCGGGCTTCCGGTCTGCAACGTGTAATTGACCATCGAGTCTTTGTTCACGATCACCAGGTTCCACTGCGTCTGGGTAGTAACCAGGCCGAGGTGCGGCTCTGTGTAATACGTGTCGGTGAGATCGATGTATTTGCCCTTCGAGTTGGTGAGATAGTTAAGGGCCTTCAGGTAATCATTCATGTACTGGCTACGGATCACATCCATGCCGTTATACTTCTGGAATGCGCCCGCGGCTTCATTCGCCGTCATCTGCCGGATCGACAGGTCCTCGTACTTCGACCCGTCCATGAAGCCGACGTATGCAACATTCGTGGCGTAGATGATGTTGTTCAGCATCAGCGCTATAACGACGATGATCAGCGCAAATATAATAGCGCTCGTCAACAATACCTGTCCCGAATCGTCCAGATGTCCAGCCATCTACATCACCCATACGGTTAACCTTACTTCCACTACGTTATGCAATAGCGGGTCGACCGGGCCACCCGTGCTTATGTCCGGGATTTTTATGAGCCCGCCAGCCTCATCTGCGTATGGTATCTCATAGCTTCTGGGGGGCGACATCACATCGTCCTGGTCATGCAGGGCCACGTACCTCGACACGGTCACGCAGTTGTCCGACGGGTCGCCATTCCAGATCATCTTGGTGCTGTACAGCGTTCCATCCGCGTCAGGGTACCGGACCTCGACGTTATAAGCGATCCCGCTTTCTGAAAATGCGAAGGTCAGCGCCTTCTCAAGGTAAGACTTGGTGGTGTGATTGTGGAGCGGGTTGCTCACGCTTACGAACGCGCTAACGCCATCGTACGTGTACCAGTCGCAAGGAAAAGCGTTTGCTGCTGTGGGGGGCGTGGTTTCGCTGAAGTTGCCGGCCAGCCAGTCCGCCAGGCTCATCTCAAGCTGAGAATGGGAGACGTTCAGCGTTGTGGCCGGAGGCTCGCAGGGTATCGAGTCCAGCGAGGCGAGTATATCCTGGCCTATGCTCTGCAGCTCGTATTTGACGTGCTGGTTGGTGAACGACGTGGTCAGAGGCGTGACCGAGGTAGCCTGTACGACCACAACCAGGACCGCCAGCAGGATAAAAGTGGCCACGAACGATTCGATGGTCTGGATCTGTCCCCGTTCATCGCCTATCATACCAGCCGTTTTACCACACCCTTACCGTCAATATCGCCATCGTATAGCTACCAGTCTTATTTACATAGACGAACCGTTTGCTTTGGCCAACATTTGAGTTGCCTGGCTGACCATCGGGAGAGATAAAGCTATTATAGAGGGGGTCGGGACTGGAAGGCGACGACAGCTCGATTTGAAGATTATAAAAGTTGCTTGCGCTACCATACCCTATTCCCAAAAATTTTTTCATCTGCTCCACATTGGTATAGGAATAGTCGGGGCCGGCGGGGTCAGTCTTATTTCTCAGGTCGCTGTACTTCGACCTGTTAATGATTCCCGGGACCATGCTGCCGTTACCATCCCCTCCGGCGACGTCGATCAGCTTGTTCTCCACCAGAGCCGCGGCGGCGCTGTCAGCAGCCATGGTCAGCTCATCCGAGTTGGACTGGAACGGGGCAAACATCCGCGGCAGGAAGGCAAACACGAACAGTAATGCCAGCAGGAATATTGTAACGCCTATGAGAAAATCCAGGCTTATCTGGGCTTCAGAATCAGCGTCCAGATGCTTATGAATCCGATCAGTTTGAGTCGTAGGGCTACCACCAGTTGCCCCCCAGAACTACTAATTATTCTATTAATTGATAAATATTCGCTTGTAATTTGATAATTTCTTAGTTATATGGTATTATTTGGTTTAAATTCTTAATATGATAAGTTATTAGAAATATACTAATTAGATAATGCAAAGTCTGATGGTGCTGATAAGGCTTTCTTACCGGTGCAAAGTGGACGGGCCAGAGGTTAAGGTGGTAAGCGTTTCAGGTACCACCTTATCATTACTGTGGCATAACAGTGAGCCCTTCGCCCGATATGTTTGAGACTTACCATTCAAGTGTTTCGCTCTCTTTCAGACCGCAGGCTTCCACCGTACCATCCGGCAACTCAATGGCGTACCGGGCCGGCTTTTTAGCGGCAGCCACCCCGATCCACGGGCGAAGGTGACGCTTGATGTCGATGATACGACGGTTTCTATCCAGGTAGACGAGGTCGATGGGGAAGAAAACGAACATCATGTGGATGCTGATGTACTGCTCCCGGCGCATGTCGAAGATCATGGCGTACCCGGACGGTATGCTCTTCCTGAACATGAGCCCGATCGTCTGTTTCAGCAGTGTGTCGGCCATCTCGACCTCCGATGCGACCACGGTGCCGTCGCCTTTTCTCAGGACCGCCATCACTCTGCATAAGGCAAGAAAACTATATATGACTATCCACCTTAGCAATTGCCGGCGGGCAAGTGGGCCGTTGGTCTTTCACGCGAGCTTCGCGATCGTCTTCATCAGCTGTAAATTATTCACCAGTGGCGTCGAATCGGAGGTAAACATTTCTGCCTCTCCGAGGGGGCCGTCGGCAGCCTGCTTTGCCTGTTCTTCTTCGGCGTGTTGTGCCGGGCGTTTGAACACAGGCCGCAGAGTACTCGGGTGATGATAAAACGGTATTTTCATGTAAAGTCTAATGAAAATCTGGCCTTGTCGAGACTATGCGCAGCGGTAGAGCGCGCCAAGATCGCCAGGGACCGCCAAGCTCGCCACGTTTTTTTCGGCATAAAGAACGGGGTCTGCGTTCCAGTGAAAAACTAATATGAAATGGCGACCTGGATGCCTGTCGGGTTGAGCTCGGGGCCGATTCTCCGCGGGCCTGCGCGCGTGCTGGCGGCCGCCCGGCGGGCTACCCGCCCAACCGTTTTCCACCGTCTTAAGCCTGACCAGGGTCCCGGCCATCGGCAGGCTCTCTGCATACCCGGTGGCCCGGACCGCGCATCCGTGTCCGGCGCTATTGTTTTGGCGCTTCGGCCCGGTTCCGGTCGCTCGTCACTTCGTCCCACAGCCAGCCGTATGGTGCCGGATCATTGAGGAACTTGAGCTTCTCAATGTCGCGCACCAGCCCGTACATTTCCTTTCCTTTCCGGAAGCCGGCCTTCGCCACGTTCGTCGGCTTGAGGAACCGCACCCGGGGCGGGCTGTCGCACCGGCCGTTGCGGACCAGCTTTTGACCGACCATCTCGAAGTAGGCGGCGCCGCCGCATTTCTTATACGGCTCGTAGATGGAGGAGAACTTGCGCGACACCCAGTTCGACATCTTCAGCTCCTGGTTGGACGGGTTGATGGTGACGTGCCCGTAGTTGGGCGGTATCAGCACCTTGTCCCCCTCGTGCGCCTCGATAAGCACGACGTCGGCGATGTGGCCGCCGTCGCACCGCTGCAGCAGGTAGTGGGCGGTGCCGTGCAGCACCTCGTAGACTTCCGGGTAGGTGAGCCCGGTGCCGTCGATCTCCGGGTGGTAGTGTCCGGCGGTCTTGACATACTCGGCGCCCAGCCGGTTCGGCGGGATTACCGTGATATCGTAGCGGAGCCCGTTGTCGAGGATGAGGGACCGGTCCTGGCGGCTCATGGCCAGGTCCCGGTACATGTAATACAAGTCGATGTCAGGGGCGGTCTTCAGCCAGTCGATGTCATAGATCACGTCGCGCATGTCGCTTAGCCTGCGTACGTCAGGTTCGACCTGCCTGCCGCCAAATTCTAACGATCTGTCCATGTTTACCAATTATATAATAATGCCGTCCCTGTTTATAACTTTTAAGATGAAAAACAGCCGTATCGGCAGGTCAGTATGCGTCAGACAAAAATATTTATCCCTGAAACGTAATGCAATTATTTATTATGGAACACTGGGATGATGGATTAGACCAGCAAAAAGTGTACTTCGTCTGTAAGACCTGCGGGTTCGTTTTTCAGGAGGACCCGTCCCGTTTTCCGATCATATGTCCGCAGTGTGGCAGCGAAGACTGTGTAAGGACCTGAGGTCGTATACTCTGCCCGGTCAGATTGACCAGAGAACCAGCTTGACTTCCACGGTCTTCGGGGCCGTCATCGATATGCCGCTCCAGTAGTTGGCCGAGCCGTTGATATCATAGCTGTTAAGCACGACGATTTTCGACGCCATCACCGAGTTCTCCTGGGGGTCGCCCTGGAAGATGATGTACGTATCGTTGAAGATCAGACGGCCCGCCGCAGCGCTGGCCGCCTCGTCGATGTAGGAGACGTTCATGTTGTACATGATCTTCCCGGGAAGCAGCGACCGGATCCGGGCGTTCAGGGCAATGATGGAGGGCTCGCCGGCGTTTACCTCCTGGGTCGGACTCGCCGCCCCGCCGTCCCATTCGGCGATGTCCCGGGTCAGCGGGCTGGTAAAGTTGCCCGGCCGGTCCTGTACCGACAGGACGTTCATGATGTCCTGCGCTTTGACGGACAGCTTCATTACCGTGGTCTTCTCGGTCTGCGGCGAAACGAAGGTGATCGAGCCGATGATGTACGTCAGGGCCAGCAATACGACGAGCGCAGACACTATCCCTTCGATTGTATGGATCTGCCCGGAGTCATCGTTTCGCAGACGGGTCATACCTGCCACACCCTTAAGGTCATGATACCGTCGGTATCGAAATATCTGTAGAGCGGACTGGTCATGTTATAATAGATGGACTGGTTGGGGAAACAGCTCGTCGTGCTGATGGTATTCACCCTGATGGTGCTCAGGTTCATGATGGGATTGAAATACGTCGAATATATGCGATCGGTGTCCACCACGATATCGATCACTGAGGAGGCGTCATATTCCTCTGACTGGATATCAGTGACGTATTCGCCGTCTTTATAGATGTAGTACTCGTGATTCGAGTAGTTGGCCACGAGGTTGAAGTCGGACCACATCTGGTGCGCGTCGCTGAAGTAAAACGACACGTTGACGGGCTCCAGCGATTCCGTCGGGATACCTGTCAGGTCCAGGCCCTGGATACGGACGCTGACGTTACCCGACAGGCTGGGATTGTAATAGATGACGCCAAAGCTCTGGGGCCCGCTGATGTTGTTGGTCTGGCCGGCATAGTCAGGCGCATTGATCAGTATTCCCTGGCCTTCCCGAATGTGCACGACGCGGTCGATCGATTCCACGAAGCTCGTATGATATTCGTCCGAAAAGTACAGAAGAGGGCTATCCGATCCGACCTTTTTAAGCGTAAGGGAAAAATTGTACACTGCCGTGTTATTCAGCCCCATCTTGTCCCGGGCCGTGATATATGGCAGCTCTTGCATTGCCCGGATCTTATCCATCGAGAGGACGTTGGGAGACCGCTTGTCGATCGCCAGCCCGACCCTGGCCACGTGATTCCGGTTATTGCCCTGCTCCCAGTTCGAGAACGAGATGCCGCTGTCCTCGTCGATGAACCATCCCGGGTCCTCGACGAGGATGCTGCTGGTCCTGTAGACGACCGACCCCAGGTCAATCGAAGTCGACTGGTACGGGATGAAAAGGCCGGGTATCGCAGTCATGACGTATGAAAAGGCAAGGATGAAGACGAGCAGGCCGACCAGGAAGTCGATGTTGATATTGCCGTCATCGCTTCGTCTGAACGCCGGTATCATGTCTATTTTCTCCCGTTTAGATACGGATTCCGATGTCGTAGGTGATGATCATCAGTTCCAGGGGACGGCTGTCAGGGCTCCCGTCCGGGTATTTATCGAAGCTGATCGTGATATTGGTCCATTGGGAGATATCCCCTGTGGTATCGAGATTCTTGCTGGCGTAAGGCAGCGCGTTCATGAAATAGTCATTCCACGCCCCGGTATAGTTCGTCCTGACGTTGAACCTGACAACGGGCGTAGCCAGTACCTGGCTCGAGATGCCGGAGTCGAGGTACTGCGACTGAATGTTATCGACACCGCCCGAGTAGGCGGAATAATCGCCTTTGAGATTAATCAGCGTTACCATCAGCGTTTTCGTCGAGTTCGAGTAGAAAATGCGGGGCTGCAGGGACATGATCGAGCTATAGCTGCCGTTCGCATCGTACTTTTTGACGAGCGCGCCGTTTTCCAGCGCAATGCTCTTGCCATAGACGGCCGAGTTGAAGGTCAATATGCCCAGGGGGGTATCGTTGATCACATTTCCCGAGGAATCGCTGATTATTACTCTACTGCCGCTTCTGTTATCGGGCAACATGCCGAGCGACCCGTAGTCGACTTTGATCCGGGTGGTCATCATCGGCGACTCCTGAAAAGCGGTGCTGCGGATGTCGGAGCCGATCACGTTAAAGCTTTGCTCGATGCTCTGGAAGCTGGCACTCTCCTGGGTGCTGTCGATGATCTGGCTGCCGATCAGGAACACCATGACGATGCCCGAGACCACGACGCCGAATATGATGATGTAGCCGAGCGTTTCTGAGACGGCCCGTTCATCTCTTGTCCATCGTTTCATATTTAATGTCCTCCGGCGCTTTCGTCACTGTAATATTCAATACCATGGTACGAACTGGTACTCCGGGTCGCACCGTTCATCTGGATCGTTGTATATGCGCCATTCAGCGTCGTGTTCACCGATATACCGCCGCCCTCTGAGGTGAATACCTGCACTTCCCGGTCCTTGACGCCCACCGGGTGCACGCCGACCTCATACGTGTAGCCGGCGATCGTCGTGGGAATGGAAAAATACGTGCTGACCATGCCATTGTCCGGAGAGACCAGGTAGGTATCGATGATCTTCGTGGTCACGTCGTTGCCCACGTCCACAAACTGGTTGGTGGCGACCACGTATTTCGGGTGATTCAGGAACATAGAGTTGAAGTTCAGGATCAGGAGCGTGAAGATACCGGCGGCCAGGACAAACATGAGCACGAACTCCAGCATAGAGGTAACTCCGTTCTCGTCCCGGGTAAACTGGGATTCCATCAAATTATCCCCACGGTGGTATTTTCGGTATAGGTCGTCGTGCCATCGTAAAACATGATGTTCAGCGTGACGTTGGTGATCTTTACCTGCCCCATGCTCTCGTTATAGATGACGTGCGGGGAAAAATCGACGGACGTCAACGCCCCGTGTGAGGCGTAATAGGCGCCGGTCTCGTCGACGAACCTCCCGAACGACTGGTTGAACGCGTCCGTTTTCGCGACGATGGCGTTTTCCCGGTTAATGATACTGCCGATCACGCCAGCCTCCGAGACACAATTGTATCGCAGGTCCCGGATCTGGTTTTTGGGGAAGCTCATAATAGACTGGGTGGAAGAGTGGCCGCTGAGGATGGCCATATTAAGCAGCAGTACCAGCGCTCCCAGGCCGATGGAAACGACGATGGCAGAGAGCAACAGCCACTGCCCGTCCGTGCCGTCGAGCCCCGGAAACCGCCCTTTCCTCATTCGGTGACACCTCTGTCCGACCGGGATATATGTCCCGTGACCGCATCCAGCTGCACGATGAACGACTTCTGCGGCAAAGCAGCGTCGTAATATTTTATCGTATAGCTGGCCCGGTCCTCATTATCGTCATATATTATTGTGAACGGCATGCTGGTCAGGGGCGGGTTGACGCCGGTCTCCTTCAGCGCCAGCTTCATGGCGTACCCGGTATCGAAAACGTCGGGGCGGGCGTGGACCTTCGTGACGACCGAGTGGTTATAGCCCGGGTATTGATCAATGATCCCTCCGGGGGCCTGATCGTCTGTCTCGTTGGCCGGGACGTCCTGGTCCTGCAGAAGGTTCTGGACCTTGATTTCCTGTGTCTCCCCGTTGATTAACACGGCGACCAGAACGCTGTTATCCGTCTTTAAAGCTATCGTCCACCGCTGGGCAAGGCCCTGGCCGTCCACGTACTCCGCCCGGCCGTTAAACTGGTACCAGTCCGGGTGAGCGGCTATCCACCCGGCCCCGTCTTCGGTCGACTTTACCAGGTCGAGCGCCTTCATCATCGAGATCCGGGTGACCCCGTTTACGGTCGTACTGTTGCTATATAGAGAGTCCTGTGTGTAGCTGACCTCACCCTGGGCACTGACAAACGGCAGCTTGAAGTCGTTCAGCATGCCGGTAAAATAAAACAGGCCGATGATACTGGCAAAAGCGACGGCGATGATCACGATCGAGCCCAGCAGGAAAACCGTTTTCTTCCTGTTTTCAGCGTTGTCCCCCTTTCCTGACATATTTCCACCATATCACTAATCATCATTAGCCGCTGGAAGATGCCTTCCTATCGGCAGAGGCCCCGTAACGTCACCCACAGGGACCGCGTCATATGCACATATATGTCGATTGTTAAGCATGTAAGCGAATGATAAGTACCCGTTTACACGATTTATTCTTGCTTTACTATTTAAGCATTGTGAGATAAGGGAAATAGTATTTACAATTTCGCAAGGAAATAATAAAAACTACCCGGGCGACGAGGCCCGGGGTCCCGTATCTATGGCTTGTCTACCAGGATGATCGAGCCACCCATATACTTGATTTCGACGTTCACGGTCGCCGTGGCATTGAACCAGCCGTCTGTCGCCCGGATCCTTAAGGTATACATGCCCGGGACTACCTGCTGCTGGCCCAGGTTCCAGATGTCGCTGAAGGCCCTGGTACGGTTGGAAACATCGATGCCGCCGATGGGCTTCCAGTTCTCGGTGCCGTAAGGCGCGTACTCTTTTACGACCGAATACTGGGAAATGCCATGGTAGTTAACCAGCCACAGCAGGTCCTGCGAGGGCTGCGTGATCGGGTACTTGTCCGGAGACATATCGTACGGCATACTAATGCGGATGGACAGCATGTCTTCGTCCGTCATGTTATCCGTCAGGTTGGCCGAGACATACACCATATCGCTCACCACGGGCACCGAGACTGGATCGTCCGGGCTGCTGTTGTAGGCGAAGTTCGCATAACTGGCGTTGCTGATCGGATACGTGTACCCGACCTTGTCAGCCCGCATCTGATATGTGAGCGTCCAGCTGTGGCTGAGCTTGATCGCGTCGACCTGCCAGGTGTGCGTATACAGGTTCCCTGCAAAGCTGATATCCGGGTCAGCGCTCTTTATCGCCGTGGTATTGTCGTCCGGCCACGAATACGCCGTGCCGGGGATGATCGTCGTATTGTTGGACCACGTGCCGTTCGTGAACGTCCGCTCCGGCACGAGGTGCAGCCAGCTGTTGCCGGTGGTGATGTTCTGGTCCAGCAGGTAGCCGATGTTCTTGAACGCGTTCACGATATCCTCCGGCGTGCTGGCGAACTGGTATACGCCGCCGGTACGCTGGGCGATATCCATCAGCAGGTCTTTATCGATGTTCGCCTCGCTGTCGGCGATGCCGATGGTGTAAATCGTTATGTCGTTTGCCGCAGCCAGGTCGGCTTCCTGCTGGCACAATGTTCTCTCCTGTTCAGCCGTCAACGAGCCATTGATAGCCTTACCGTCGGTCAGCAGTACCTCGATCCTCGACACGTCCGGCCGGGGATTGGGATTGTTCAGGTACTGCATCCGGGCATGGTACATGCCTCCGAACATATCGGTCCAGCCGAACGAGTTCGTCGTGTTGATCCTCTCGATCAGGTTGTACTTGGGCGTGCCGTTCAGATAGTCCAGCGGAGCATCGACCGTGCCCTCGTCAGAGTACGTTACCAGTCCCGCCCGGTCATTAATCCACAGCCTGCCGATCAGGTCCCTGGCTCCGACCTTGGCCGCGGAGTCAATGTCGACATGCTGCCCGAGCTTCATATTATCGTAGACCTGGATGTAGTAGCCGTACATCGGGCCCTGCGTGTATGTCCTCTTGGCGTAGAAGTCATAGGTGCCCGGCGTCGCCGCGATCGTGCCCGTGAGCGAGCCGTCCCATATGTTGGCCAGGTTGCCGAAGAGGATCAGCTGCGTGCCACTGTTGAGGTTGTCGCCGCCCGGCATTGTGCCGTTCGGGCCGACGATGTGGAACGCGTAGGTATCATCGCTGGGGACCACTGCGTGCGGGGTGACGCTGTTGACTGTGACGTAATTCGTCTTGGTTATCGTGTCACTCACGCCGTTAGCTGTGACCGTCAGCGATACGCTATAAGTGCCCGGGATGTAGTACTTGTGAGTCGGGCTGGCGTCGTTGCTCGTGCCCGTATCGCCGAAGTTCCACTGCCAGGTGTCCGGGCTGCCCATGCTCTGATCCGTGAACTGCACGTTGAGCGGCGGGTTGCCGCTGGTGGGCGTGCCCGAGAAGGCCGCCACAGGGGCGACCGTGACCATGTTCGGGACCGTCTTCGTGTCGCTGCCCGACGGGTTAGTCACCGTGAGGGACACGGTATACCTGCCCGGGGTCGTGTACGTATGGGTCGGGTGCCGGGCGGTATCGGTGGTGCCGTCGCCGAAGTTCCAGAGCCACGAGGTCGGGTTCGTGCTGGTATCGGTGAACGAGACAGTGTACGGGACCTTGCCCGAAGCCGAGGTCGGGTTGAAGTTCGCCACCGGCGGCGGGTAGTTCACCACGATGTATCCCGTCTTGCTCTCGATATCATAGCCCCACTCGTTGCTCACGTTGAGCGTCACGTCATAGGTGCCCACGTTGGCATAGCTGTGCGATATCGTCGGCGAGGAGGTCGTCACGACCGACCCTTCGCCGAAGTTCCACTTATAGGTGAGCGGCGGGGTGCCGGTGCTCGCGCTGGCGATGAAGTTGACCGTCAGCGTCTTGGGCCCGGAGGTCTTATCGGCGTAGAAGCTGGCCGTCGGCAGGACGGGATCGTAGACCGTGATGATGTTCGACTTGGTCACGGTGTCGTCGCCCATCTCGTTGTGCGAGGTCAGCGAGACCGAGTAGGTGCCCGCGCTGTTATAGGTGTGCGTGACCACGGTCTGGCCGCTGTCGGCGTGCAACGTAGCGCCGTCGCCGAAGTCCCAGTCGTAGGTGAACGGCGGCGTGCCGCCCGTCTGGTCGGTAAACGTCACCGTCACCGGCCAGTAGTTCCGGGGCTGAGAGTAGGTGAAGTCCGCCACCGGCGGGTCCGGATTCCTGATCGTGATGTAGTTGGTCTTGACCATCTGGTCGCTGTTGCCCGGATAGGTGACGCTGTTAATGGTGAGGCTGACCGTGTAGGTGCCCGTCACCGTGTACAGGTGCGAGGGATTCCGGAGCGTGCTGGTCGTGCCGTCGCCGAAGTCCCACAGGTAGGTGAACGTTCCGGACCCGGTGGACATATCCTGGAAGTTGATCGTGAACGGCCGGATGCCCTCCGTGTTATCGGCCGTGAAGTCCGCGTGCGGCGGGATCGGATCGGTCACGGTAATGTAGTTGGTCCGGGTGTACGGGAGGCTCGACCCGCCGCCGTTGGTCGCCGTCAGGGTCACGCTGTAGGTGCCCACATTAGTGTAGACGTGGGCAGGGTTCCGCGCCGTGCTGGTCGTGCCGTCGCCGAAGTTCCACAGCCATGAGGTCGGCGCGTTGGTGCTCTGATCGTAGAACTGCACGGTCAGCGGCTTGACCCCGCTCGTGGGCACCCCGTAGAAGCTGGCGACCGGGGTCGGCGTCGGGGTCGGCGACGGGGTCGGCGTCGGGCATGGCGCCGGCGTCGGGGTCGGCGCGGTGACCACGATGTAGTTGGTCTTCAGCTCCGTGTCGCTGCCGCGGGCGTTGGTCGCCCTCAGGCTCACCGAGTACGTGCCCGCGCTACTGTAGGTATGAGTCACGTTCCGGGACGTGCTCGTCGTGCCGTCGCCGAAGTTCCACAGGTAGTCCATCGTCGTCTTGCCGGTCTGCGGCGAGCCGGTGCTCAGGTCCGTAAACGTAACGGTCAGCGGCTGCATCCCGGTGGTCGGCGTGCCGACGAAGTCGGCGACGGGCGGTTCCGGATCGACCACGGTGATGTAGTTGGTCTTCACCTCGGAATCGCTGCCCGCCAGGTTGGTCACGGTCAGCGTCACCGTGTAGGAGTGAGGCGCGCCGTATACAACTTTCGCCGAGTTGTACGTGTGGACCGGGTTCTTCGACGTGGATGTAGTTCCGTCGCCGAAGTTCCACAGGTAGGTCGGCGCCGGCGTACCGGTGCTCAGGTCCGTGAATGTCACGGTCAGCGGCCATAGCCCGTAGGTCGGCGTGGCGCTGAAGTCCGCGGCAGGCGCAGTCGGGTTCAGCACTGAGATCCAGTTCGTCCGGGTCAGCGTATTCTCCGTGACGTACCCGCTATAGTTGCTGGTCACCCGCAGGCTGACCGTATACGTCCCGGCCACGGTATAGAGGTTCGTCGGGTTCTGCAGCGTGCTGGTGTTGCCGTCGCCGAATGACCAGTTATAGGTCAGTACGCCGGCGCCCGTCGAGGTGCTCGTGAACCGGACCGCCATCGGCTTGTAGCCGCTCGTCTTATTGGCGGAGAACGCGACTACGGGGTTGCTGGGATTGCTCACCTGGACCAGGCCTGAGCGGGACATCGAGCTCGACCCGACGGGATTGGTGACCGTCAGGTTGACAGTGTAAGTGCCCGGTGTTGTGTAAACATGATACGGGCTCTTTGCCGTGCTGTTCGGTGATCCGTCCCCGAAGCTCCACTGGTAGGTCAACGGCTCGTCGCCCGTGCTGGTGCTGGTGAAGCTCACGTTCAGGGGCCATATCCCCGTCGTGGGCGAGGCGGTGAAGCT
>MVRA01000111.1 GCA_002067315.1 Methanocella sp. PtaU1.Bin125
CGATATCGGTCACCAGCGGCCCGAGCAGGTACAGCGGGGCGTCGCCGGTCAGCTTTTTCATGATCGCGACGCTCGGGCCCACCTCGTCGAGCGGGACGTGCCCGGGCCCCTCCACGATGGACTGCACGCCGGCAGACCGGCAGCGGTCCACCAGCTCGCCCAGCGTGATGACCTCCATCAGCTGCGACCGGTCCGTGGCGTCCCGCATGCACCCGGGGCGCATGCCGTCGCCGAGGCTCAGCGTGAGGTCGTATTCCGCGGCGATCTCCAGCAGGTAGTCGAACTCGCTGTAGAAGGGGTTATCCTTGCCGTTGTGCAGCATCCATGCGATGGTAAAGGCGCCGCCCCGGCTGACCACGTTCATGAGCCGGGGGTCGCGGCGCAGGGCTTCGAGCGAAGCGTGGTTGACGCCGCAGTGCACGGTCGCGAAGTCCACGCCGTCCTTCGCGTGCTCCCGCAGCGAGTTGAACATGTCGTCGGCCGTCATGTCGACGACGGCGGCCCGTTTTCGGGCCGCATGGTAGACGGGCACGGTGCCCACGGGGACAGCCAGTTCGCGCACGAGCTGTTTCCGTACGGCGTCGATCTCCCGGCCTGTGGAGAGGTCCATCACCGCGTCGGCCCCGTATTTCACTGCTACCCTGGCTTTCTCCGCCTCTTCGGCCGGATTATCGTAGTCCTTCGAGGTGCCCACGTTCGCGTTCACCTTGGTGGACACGAGCTGACCGACGGCGCAGCCGGGGATGTCGCGGGCGACGTTACGGGGGACCGCCACCCGGCCCGAGGCGATGAGGCTGCGCAGCCGGTCTGCGTCCACGCCCTCGCGCTTCGCCACGTCCCTGATCCCGGGAGTAAGCCCTTTCCGGGCATCGCGTATCAACATGATGGTTCAACCTGAGGCAATATTAATACAAATAACGTTGTACAACCACTGAGGCATAATCGGATGCGTGTGATCAACGTTAACGGAGTCTTCTACGACTCTAACGCATATCTAATTGACGCAAAACGTAAAGCCCTTGTGGACGCGGGTATCGACGGGACGCGCGTGCTCAAGAGCCTGCCCCCGGACCTCGACCTGATCGTGCTCACACACTGTCACTACGACCATATCGCAGCCGTCCCGGAGATCGTGGCGGCCACCGGCGCGAAGGTGGCGCTGCACGAGGACGACGTGGCGGCGCTGAAAAGCGATCACATCAGCGGAGCCGCCATGTTCGGCCGCCGGCTGCCCGCCCTCAGGGTAGACCGGGTTTTACACAACGATGACGTGATTGACCTGGGAAACGTAAAGCTGACGGTCATCCACACGCCCGGTCATACGCCCGGCAGCATATGCCTATACGACGCAGCCACGCGGGTGATGTTCACCGGGGACACGGTCTTCGAAGGCGGCAGCTTCGGCCGGACGGACATCGGCGGGAACCCCGAGCACATGATCAACTCGCTGGAAACCCTGGCCGGATACGACATCTCGGCGCTGTACCCGGGCCACGGCAACCCGGTCACGACGGGCGTGAAGGAATCGCTGCGCGCGTCGCTCGCTAACGCCAGGCACATGTTATTTTAGTAATTGTCACTGTTTAAAAAAAAACAGGTAGCACAGGCCAGGGGAGGCCCGCAGGCCTCCCGCAATGACTCATGCCCCTGTCGTTTTCAGTTCCGTTTTTTAGTGGTTTTTATAATCGGGTTATTTCTTCCTCTTCGCGTACAGCAGAAGCCCGGCCACCGCGATGATGGACAGGGCGGCCACGAGGGCTTCGAAGCCCGGGGACTTCGTCTGCGTCGCGACAGGGGGCGTCGTGTTATTGGCCGGCGTAATCACCGGAGTGGCCACAGGCGCCGTCGTGTTCGTCGTGGCGTTCGTGGCTGGAGTCTGGTTGCCGGTCTCGTTCGCCGCGCTGACCACCGCCGAGCCGCCCGCCGATACCGGATCGAGCGCGATGCTCAGCCGGAGGTTGTCGTTCACGTCCACGGCCTGTGTCTTCGACGCGTATCCGTCAGCGCTTACGGCAAGGTCCGCCGAGCCTTTGGCGGTCCCGTCGAACCGGAACTGGCCGAAGTCGTCGGTCTTCCGGAACGCGCTGCCCAGGACGACGCTGGCGCCTTCGATGGGCTTTCCGTCCGCCGCGGCGGTCACGACGCCGGAGACCGAATAGGTGGCCTGTATCGGGGTTACGCTGCCGTCAGCCTTCGCATAGCCGGGAGTAACTGTGTAGGTACCGTCCGGATTGTAGGTGATGATGTCGTAGGGCGAGTAAATCTTGGTGTACGCATTGTCGTAGAAGTCCTGGACAACCGCAGGATCGTAGCTAATCGGGCCGCTGACTGGCACCGGCGTCGGGCTTGGGATCGGAGTCGCCGAGGGGCCAGGCGTCGGGGTCGGGGTCGCCGACGGAGCCGGGGTCGGAGTCGGAGTCGGGGTGGGGTTGCTGCCCGAGGATATGAAGTCGACCCAGTAAATTATAGGCGCAAGCTTCGCAGGTGCGGGGTCGGCCTTGGTCAATGCCACGACGACCTTGGTAGGGGCAGAACCGGCATTGACGTCGACCGAGCCGCCGTACGTCTGGACGTGCCAGAGCTTGCCATCGTCAGACGTGATCTTGACGACATATCTCGCGGTCGCACCCGCGTCTGCCACCCCCAGTTTGGCGCCGTTGAACCAGAAGTATCCGTTCTTGTATTCGACCGGATATTCTTTACCGGCCCCGTTCTTGAGCGCAATCTTCACGGTGTTGGCGGCCTCGCCGGTCCGGAAACCGACGTTGAGCTCGAACACGCCGCTGGCCGCGGTCGTCAGATCGTGCGATGCCGTCGCAGCTGTCTCGGTCCAGGAACCGCTCCACGTGGGGCTCGCACTGTTTTCCCACGTGCCCGTCGTTACCCAGCCGTTGGCCGGGGTGATATCGCCTGCGGCATAGAAGTCTTGTGCCTGAGCGATAGTCACTGCGAGCAATATCGTCATTATCAACAATAGAGATAGTAATGCTCTCCTCATTGTATCGTCCTCCATAATCGTTTGTAGTACAGGGGCATTTCACCCTTGCATTTCCTATAAAGAAGCCGTAGTATCAAGCCTTTTTATTAAAAAAAGCGGTAAATTAAAAAATTCATTATATCTATAGCGACATATAATCAAAAAATTATATATTTATGAAAGCAAGCCTATGGTGTTACCATATTCGAAAGCAGGATTCAGGAATGACATGCCCAATTGATAGTGTTACTTTATTTAAGTGGTAAAAGGGGCCCGCCCGTATACGGGATGAAGTGATGAGTTAGAATTGCCCGGGCCTGACAAATCACGCTGGCATGGCCTGCTATATATAATTAACCTGTGTAGCGGCTTCAAATTGGTCGATTATTTTTAACTATGCCGCGATGCAGTCGTATTTTATCAGGTATGGCCAGGACAGGATACGACAGTACAGTATAAAAAAATCATTAAAAATACAGGTTTTAATAATATATTTTACAATATATTGCCGACATTTCTTTTATTTTTTCAAATATAATTCGCTAAATATTTGAATAATGTTCATACCCTCAAGTCATAACGTATAATTTAAAACCGGTAGAGGACTATGGCTTACAAATCAGTGAAAGACCTGGACGCCATTGATATCAAGATCATTGAGCGGCTCTGTAAAGACTCGAGCGCTTCGCTATCGGATATCGCCGAGGAGCTGGGAGTCTCGGCATCAACGGTACATAAGCGGATCAACCAGCTGAAGGATAACCACATCATCGAGCGGTTCACGATACTTTTCGACCCGTCGATATTGAACCTGCGCACGGTCGCGTTCGTCGGCATCGAGCTGGAGAGGGATGCGCTGATGGGCCGAAAGAAAGAGGATGTGGTCAACAACCTTTCCGGCATCCCCTACGTCATGGAGATACACGAGACACTGGCGCCGTTCGACCTGATCCTGAAGCTGCGCACCAAAAACGTGGAAAAGCTGCGCTCCGTGATCACCAGTATCGCGGCCATCGACGGCATCATGGCCACTAACACTATCCTCACGACCAACAGGATAATGGAGCGGTTCCTCGAGATACCGCCGGCCTGAGAGCAGTAACTGTATGGACATTGCGATCGGCCAATGCGCGCCGGGAATCGCCCTGCTGGACCAGTCCTGTGCCTGTTAGTCCCCATTTTTCATACACTACAGGAAAAAGCCTTTATTCTTTCAGAACGAACAGGATGTCACGGTTCTGCAAAATTTATTTATAATGCAGTATTTATGATAATTATTTCACTTGCTAAGGAAAGCTTTATATAACTATAGCAAGCTATTAATTATGTTATTTATCCCGGAGACGGTGACCGAATGAGCTCCAAATTCAAAGGCAACCTCGATGAGACTGACCTGTTTATTATCAGGAGGCTTTGCGAAGACAGTAATACCTCGCTGGCCAGCATCGGGGACGAGCTGAAGGTCTCGCCCTCCACGATACACAAGCGCATCTGCCGCCTCAAGGACGGCGGCATCATCGAGCGGTTTACGATACTTTTCGACCCGTCGATCATCAACCTGAACACCGTGGCCTTCGTCGGCATCGAGCTGGAACGCAGCGCCCTGGTCGGGAGGAAGAAGGACGAGGTCGTCGGCAAGCTCCTGGGCTTTCACGAGGTACTTGAGATCCATGAGACACTGGAGCCATTCGACCTGATGCTCAAGCTCCGCACGAGGGATGTCGACCTCCTGCGTGAAGTGATCGGCAACATCTCCGGCATCGAGGGCGTCATGGCCACCAACACCATCCTCACGACTAAAAAGATCCTCGAGACGCCCCTGAAGTACGATGATATCAACGGGGAAGCCTGATAGCACGAAGAATGCGGGAGCCCCGGAACGCTCACGGGCCCGCCGGCACATTCATCTCATCGACGCAGTGGTCGCAGGCCGATCCGCATGAGGAAGCTCTACTTAATCGCTATCATCATCATAGTCCTGGCAGGCCTGTCGGCCGGCGCCTATACGTTTCTCTTTAGCGGCGATTCAGGCCCCACTCGCCTGGATAACCCGCACTTTACCGTGATGAGCGTATCGAGCCAGCCGTTTTTCGAGGGCGAAAACGTCGTCGTACAGGCTACCGTGGTCAACGACGAGCCCCCGCAGGAGGTCGCCATCCCGACGACGACGGAGCTGACCATCACCCCGGCGCCTGACGATGCATCCAGCGCCATCACGGTCACCGCAGTGCCGACGACGATCGTCCAGACGATCAGCGCCTCGGGCAGTCATGTGGTGACCGCCCGGCTATCGGGCGGGGACGACGTCAACGTGACCCGGGAGGCTTATGTGACGCTGGCAAGTGACAAGAGCAAGGAACTCTCGTTCGATTTCGGGCAGGTCCCCGCCGGCATGTACCTGGTATCGGTCACCGCGCCAAGCTATAACGACTCCACTGCGTACCTGTCGGTCCGGGTGAGTCCGGCACCCGCGTTCGGGGACTGGACCGGGATCGGAGACGTAGCGTTCATGTTTGTCAACCTCCGGTATGATAGTGTAGACCTGATCGTCAGGAACGACGGCCAGCGCACGGTCGTGTTCAGCGACAGCCAATATACTATCCTCGTCAACGAAAGCGAAGACAGCGGCACCGTACTCCTGGTGCCCGGGCAAACGATGGTCTCCCCGGGAAAGACCGTTATCATCAACGCGACAATTCCGGCGGCCGGAAGCTACTATCTCGACTATTTCGCCATCAAGGCGCCCGGGAGGGCGGCGCCGGTCAAGGTCCCGGTACAAACGATGATAAGCCCGGCCAATTAAAGGTCCCGGCCGGCGACACTTTTTCATAGAAAAAACCGATGAGCAGGAATCCGGTCAGGCATAAGGTATTGCATAAAACGGGCATGGCAGTTGTCGTATGCCCGGCCAGAGCATGCACACGCGCGCGAATGGCCGACCCTCCCTCCTGTTATAGCTGTCTCGCCATGTGATACTTCAGGCTTGACACGAAACTGGATACTCGCAGAGAGTCGGCGGATGACCGGGGTCCTGGTCAGGTATAAGATAATGAAAATCGGGCTGTGGTCATGCTATGCGTGAAGGAACGGCAGCACAGT
>MVRA01000112.1 GCA_002067315.1 Methanocella sp. PtaU1.Bin125
CCTGTCTCAACGTTGAAAAGTTTAGAGTCGCTCGGTGGACTTTGCTTTATAGTAGCTCCCTACTTGAGCCTCTTTAGACGCTGGCGGGCCTGGCGTTTGCTTTTAACGTGTCTCCCCACGGTGGCTGTTAGAGTCCGTCAACGGACTTTGCTTTTTTTCTGGTGATCTCCCTCACCATCAGCGTTTATGCTCGGCTGACGGAGCGCGGGGTTTATACCTTATCCGCCGAAGGGACGGAGTTTAGGGTCTGCCGTGTCGACCGGACCTTATACCGGTGCCGTGGTGCCCCTTTAAGCTCAGCGGGCTTGAGCCGGCCGAATTCGGATGCTCGGCGCGACACATTTGCTTTATGGCATCTCCCTGCCCGGAACGAGTCCGTAATAGATACTAATCGTTTCCCGAATATATGGTTATTGTTTCAAAATTGAAAAAAAGATGTGCTCAGGTTTCGCTTCCGCCTGTCACGGGATGTCCCGGCCCGGGCATATCGTTGCCCGCCAGCTGTACCGTGTTCTTGATCAGTTTTACCTCTTCCGAAAGCTGCCGGATCCTCACGTACATGATAAAGATGACGGCCACGCTGATAAACCATCCGAAGCTGACGAAGAGTACCAAATCCTCATATGCCATTATTATCCCCCGGTGCTGCTTTTATTTTCCAGTCGCTGTCAACCGGCACAGGGTCTCCATGCCCGCGCTGGCGCGTCCGGCTCTATAAATATATGGGTAATTATGCCTTAAACGCCTGTAACATAATTTATTTGGATGTTATTTAGCCTTTTTGTTGCAGTTTGCTAATTATCCATTAGTAAAGCTCTGGCGTTTACCGCTTAAATGGGCGGCACGGGGGTTGCCGCGTCAATGTTTGGCCGGGACAGCGCCGTCCCGGTAAATATGTCTCGTCCGGGCAATAATGCGGCATGTGGCCTATCGGCGCTGATCAATCCTGCGATCAGGATAAAAAGGGCAGGCCGAGGCCGAAAACGCTGCTCAGGTAGTAGACGCCCACGACCACCAGGACGACGCCCGCCAGCTTGCGCACGAGCATCGTGTGCTTCTGGAAGCCCCGGACCTTCCCGGAGATGAAGTTCGAGGAGTACGCGATCGCGAGCATCGGGACGCCCAGGCCCAGGGAGTAGGCGAACAGGAGGACGCCCCCGTAGAACAGGGTGCCCTGCTGTGCCACGATCAGCAGGATAGACGCCAGGATAGGGCCGATGCACGGCATCCAGACGATACCCAGGCTGGCGCCCAGCAGCAGGCCGCCGAACAGGCCCCCCTCTTCTGCCTGCGGGAGCCCCACCTTTGAGGCCGGCACGTACTGCCAGGCCCGGAGCACGACGTTTTCCACGACCTCCAGGAGGAGATACAGGCCCATGACCAGGATCATCAGCCCGGAAGCGATCTTGATATAGTCGATATAATCAAAAATAATGGAGCCCAGCGCAGCCGACGCTACCCCCATGATCGTAAACGACAGGGTTAGCCCTGCTACGATGGCCACCGGCGTGACTTTGTTCCGCTCCGTGGAGTACGCCATGACTCCCGGGAGGAGCGGCAGCACGCACGGCGACAGGATGCTCGCTACGCCGGCCAGAACTGCGGTTCCAAGTACAACGATTTCCACTTTATTGTCCTCTCATGCGCACTGCCGCGTCGAGAGCCGTCTTGAGCGTGTCTTTCTGGGTCAGGCCCAGGAACCGGGATGCCCCGATACTATCGGAGGTTACGCCGTCCTTACCCACGAAGGTGTATCCGTCCTTCTTGTCAAGGATAATGTCCATCTGCGGCACGCCGGAGACCTGGAAAGCTCTTGCCAGTTCCCGGTTCTCGTTGGCGTCCACGAAGATGAACGTCACCTTTCCCTCGTACTCGCTCGCTAGCGCCTCAGTAATGGGCCTCTGCTGTTTGCAGTAGCCACATTGCTCCGTCTCGAACTCCAGGAAGACCGGGCCCGATGCCAGGGCGGCGTCGATGTCCGCCGTGGTATACCGCTGGGTGACAGCGGCGGTGCCCTGTGCGACCACCGTCGCGGGACCGCTATAGATCAGCGCGATCCCTGCGGCGAGCAGCGCCGTTAAAACGGCTAACACGACCAGTGCAGTTAATACTCTATTTGCTGTCATCAAACCGATGTCGCTTTATGATTTATAATCTTTTTGTAAAGGCTTCGGTGGATAGGAGGGTGAAACTCGCGTTTCCCGCTAAAGGCCGTAAGCCGTGTTGTCACGTTTATTGCACGAACGTCATCCGCCCTGCGGGCATGTCCGCCCCGGGTTTCCGCCCGCGGATGTCTCATGTGCCTCGCCGGATAAAGGGTTGTTTTATTGCCGATCATTAAAAAACGGGCAATATTTCAGGCGGGCTTACCGTTATCTTTCGGTATTGCTGTCTATTTTTGTATTACATGGCCATTATTACGCCGTTTATCATAGAAAGTTGATAAATATAAAGGGAGAATGATCTTCGTTTGATTTGGGGTCGGACATCGACATGAAACGCATCCTTATCGTCTATGACACGAAAGGCGGGACCACGAAGGAGATCATCGGCTGGATCAGGGACGGCGCCGTCTCCGGCGGGGCGTACGTGGACGTGCGGGACGCCAGGGGCCCGATAAGCGCGCTGAACTACGACCTTATTGTGGCCGGATCGCCCATCTACGGCGAGCGGCCGATGGAGAGCGTGCTCCGGTTCCTGCGCCGGGACGACCTGCATAGCCACAGGATCGCGCTATTCGTGGTGTGCTACGCGGGCGTCTTCGGCATGCGCAACTTCATGGTACGCCGGTACCTGGACGAGCTCCAGGCGTACTGCAAGGGTCACGTGATCTACGAGACCTCTTTCGATGCCGCGTCCGGGCCCTGGCGCAAGCTGAACCGGGAGATTTGCATCGACTTCGGCCGCATGCTGGCCGGGACCGTACACCGCCCGCCCGAAGCCATCGAATCCGCCTGAGATGCTACTTGATCAGCCGGCGGAGCAGGGGTGTGCGGACGCTGACGGCGTTTTGCGGGCAGAGCTCCTGGCAGCAGTAGCAGCGGATGCACTTGCCATAGTCTATTTTGGGCACGGAGCCCTTTACGAAGGCGATCGCCTTCGGCGGGCAGTCTTTCGCGCAGACGCCGCACTTCACGCACTTGCTTTTGTCGATCTGCGGCCGGGAGCCGCCCAGGCGGGTCATGACGCCCATGAGCGCCGGTGGCACGCGGGACATGCTCATGGTGCGCGCTTTCTTGAAATCCTTGACCAGGACCGCTGCGACGCTTTCGCCGTGTACCATGATATCGTCCAGGCTGCCGGGGCCTGTGCCGCGCTCGAACGCCCGCTTCACGGTGGGGACGGCCAGCGGATCCATCCCGACCACGGCGGTCGCGACGAAGTCCATGGCGGTGGCGCTCCGGCTGGCCATGATCAGCCCGATGTCCCGGGGCGTGCCGCCGGAGGGGCCGTTGCCCTCCATGCCGACGACCGCGTCCATGACGTACAGGTCGGGCGGCCGCGCCTCGTAAATATCCAGCAGCATCTCGGCGAACAGGCTGACGTCCCGGCCGGTGTGCAGGTGGTACTCGGTCTTCGTCACTCCCGGGATATAGCCGTACAGCAGCTTGACGGCTCCCGTGTAATAGGTCAGCGAGTGGGTCTTCAGCTTCGGTAGCCCGATCACGACGTCTGCGTCCGTGACGGCCCTGGCGATCTTCAGTTTTTTATATGTTCTCGCTCTCTCGGGGGTCACCTCGGCGGCCTCGTCGAAGCTCGCGATTTCGCAGCCGGTCTCGTCGGCGACCGCCTGGATGCCCGTGGTCTTCAACAGGTTTTTGTAGGACGTCCCCGTGCTGCTGCCGCCCGGCGAGTCGCCCAGCACCGGCACCCCGCCTGTGTCCTGCACCATCCGGACGATCGCTTTCGCCACCGCCGGGTGGGTGGTGACGGCCTGCTCCGGCCGCTTCGCGTTGAGCAGGTTGAGTTTGATCAGCACGCGGTCGCCCTTTTTGACCACACTGCTCAGTCCGCCGAGCGGCTTCAGGCTCGCCTCGACGGCGGCCCGGAGCCTGTCGTCGTCGTATGTGCCGCACCTGATAATCGAGACCTCGTACGCCATGATATTCTCCTTCCCGATAAACGTCCCGGGTATTGATATGTTTATTGCCCCCGCCATGCCCGGCGAAAGCTATTTTATCCGCGCCGCGCATACTATGACAAACAATAGCAAGGTGAGCATCGCATGGCTATCCACTTCGACAAACGAGTCCAGGGCATCAACATCTCAGGCATCCGGAAGATGTTCGAGGGCGCGGGCCCCGGCGCGATCAACCTCGGCCTGGGCCAGCCCGACTTCGACACCCCGCAGCACATCAAAGACGCCGCGATCAGGGCGATCAACGAGGGCTTCACCGCCTATACGGTCAACATGGGCATCCCTGAGCTGCGCGAGGCGCTGGCCGGAAAATTTAAACGAGAAAACGGCCTGGACTACAAGCCCGAAGAGATCATGATCACGTCCGGCGCCAGCGAGGCGCTGCACCTGGCTATCGAGGCGCTGTGCGGGAAGGGCGACGAGGTGCTCGTCCCCGACCCGGGCTTCGTCTCCTACAGCGCGCTGACCGTGCTGGCCGACGCGAAGCCGGTGGGCGTGCCCCTGGGCGAGCGGCTCCGTTACGACCCGGAGACTTTGAAGGATTATATCACCGGGAAGACCCGTGCGATTGTGCTGAACTCCCCCTCCAACCCGACCGGCACCATCCAGACGAAGGCCGAGGTGAAGGCGATCGCCGAGATCGCGGAAGATAAAGATATTACCGTCATCTCTGACGAGGTCTACGAGCATTTCATCTACGACGGCGAGCACGTCAGCCCCGGGCTGTTCTCGGACAACGTGATCACGATCAACGCGTCGTCCAAGACGTACGCCATGACCGGCTGGCGGATCGGCTACGTCGCCGCAAGGCCCGAGTACACGGAGCAGATGCTGAAGGTACACCAGTACGTCCAGGCCTGCGCCTGCTCGGTCTCCCAGAAGGCCGCCCTCGCCGCGATCACCGGCCCTCAGGAATCCGTCGGCATCATGCGGGACGAGTTCCGGAAGCGCCGCGACTACCTGGTCTCCGAGCTGAATGGCATGGGTGTCGAGTGCGTCCGCCCGCAGGGAGCGTTCTACGCCTTCCCGAAGGTGGGCGACGAGGCCCGCGTCGTGACCGAGCTGATCAAAAAAGGCGTGATCGCCACGCCGGGCACCGCTTTCGGCGCCCACGGCAAAGGCTACATGCGGCTTGCCTACGCGACCTCGATGTCGAACATACAGAAAGCCGTCGGCATCATGAAGACGGTGAAGATGGGCTAAAAATTTCGCCCTTTTTTTACTATTCCTAGTAATGGCATTTGTCGCTTGCCTTTTCCAGGCAATTCGACCTCTGTCACGCTCTTGGCGAGCGTGACAGGGGTCGCATAGCCTGAAGAGAGATTGCCCAATGGTCTATACCGAATTTTTAATAGCATTAACATTTCATATGATATGATTATACCGTGATAGGCTTGCTGCGCATGTATCTTTTAACCTTTAACACATCTTCCTCTTTCTCCTTGGTCTCCAGCATCATGTCGAAGCCCAGGCCATGCAGCGATTCTACATACTCCCAGAACTCCGCCGGGTTCACGGGCAGGTGGGTGCCGGAGTCGGGTGCAGTGGTCGAGTAATGCAGCACCGGGTACGTGGTAGCGCCCTCCCATGTGGCCAGGAATTCCTCGACGATGCCCCTCGGCGGAAGGCCTTTCTCCAGCGGGTTCACGCGGTAGTGAGCGACGTCGAACAACAGCGGGATGCCGGTCTCCCGGTTAATGAGCCCGAGCTCGTCGATCGTGCCAATCTTGCCTGCATGCTCCTCGTTCTCGAGGCGCAGCATCCTGAACACGTACTCCT
>MVRA01000113.1 GCA_002067315.1 Methanocella sp. PtaU1.Bin125
GATATATAAACAAAAGATATATATGGCTTGTTTCATTTACTTATTTCTCCTTATATAATTATGAAACGAACGTTTGCTATATATATTTTACTAATATAGCTTTATCCCGGATAATAATCTGACTGTATCGGCCAGCCAGTATCGGATACCGTTTTCACTCTCGTAATATTGCCGATAATAAAAAAGCGCCAGTAATATAGCCGTTATAAAAAAATGTGATAGCCGTTAATGAAAAAAGTCGAGGTCTGATTATATTAATGCCAGGCCTTCCAGCTCGCTGACGATCCGGTCCACCGCTTCTGCGGCGTCCTTCGGCTTCTTGCCGCCGGTGACGACGAGCTTGCCGCTGCCGAAGAGCAGCACGACGACCTTGGGCCTGTCGATCCGATAGACTAAGCCCGGGAACTGCTCCGGCTCGTACTCGATGTTCTCCAGCCCCAGCCCGATGGCGATGGCGTTCAGGTTCAGGACGCTGCCTAAATCGGCCGAAGCGACGATGTTCTGTACGGTGATCTCCGGCTTGCCGGTCACTTCGATGCCGGCGGCCCCCATCTTTTTAAAGAGCTTGTTCAGGCCCAGGCTGACATCTTCGACGCTTTTGGCGCCGGTACAGACGATCTTGCCGCTCCGGAAGATCAGCGCGGCGGTCTTCGGGTCCTTCGTCCGGTACACCATCCCGGGGAACTGCTCGGGGTCGTAGTCGGCGCCTTCCATGGCGAGCGTCAGGCTTTTCAGGTCGATCTCCTGGCCGATGGCGGTGGATGCGACGACGTTTTCGATCTTGATGGTCTTTCTGGCTTCGTCGGCTTTGCTCAAAATGATGCCTCACAGGTTATAAGCCTATTAAATCGGGTATTTATAGTATATAACCTATCTGCCCGCCAATAAAAAAACAGTCTATAGTCGATAATGGCAACGACCGGCGCTCGCGATCGATTGCCCGCGACATTCAAGAACGAATATTCACATGATGAATTACAAAAATGGCTCAAAAAATACTAATAAATTGATAAATAACATAAATAAGGGATTACAACTATTTGGCGGTTATAATACCGATTTGTGAGGCCCCTGGCATGAGTGATGATTCGTGGCCTGTGATAAGCAAAGGCTCAAAATTATTTCGCATGGCGAAAAAGCTGGACGATAACATCCTCCTGACCACGTTCGCCCCCACGGTCCTTGCGGTCACATGTACTCTGGCTATTTTGCGCTGGGGAGCACCCCCGCTGATCATCGCGATCGCGGCCACGCTCTGGTGCCCGGTGTTCTTCGGCTTATATTTATATTATTCGAGAAGCAGCAACAAATTCAGGCACCCGTTCCTGAAAAAGTTCCTGACGTTTGACCGGGCACAGGACTACATCGACCGGTTTGAGCGGGAGATCCGATCCGGGGATTACCATCGGTTCGGCAACGGCCTGATCACCCGGAGCTTCATCCTACAGGAGTTGCCCTATCGCTACCGGTGGGCTTATTATACCGAGATCGTATGGGCATACCTCCAGCAGCCCGAGCTCATCCCGGCACTGGGCACGAACAAGATCGTCATACATCTCGCCGACGGGAGCAAGATCGAGCTTACGGGCCGCGATGGGAAAGCCGCTCAGGAGTTCTTCCGGGCGCTGGCGGAAATCGCACCGTTCGCCCGGCTCGGCGACTCGCAAGAGACGAGGGCCGCGTGGCTCAGCGACCGTAGCAAGCTCATCGCCGACGTCGATAAACGGATGAAACGTATGACGAATGCCGATCGCAGGGGTAGCCCGGGGGGACATGCGGCGGCTGACGGGGGCGAAAGGGCTGGTAGCTTTTCAGCCCCGGGCATCGATCACCGCCCGGAAGTCTCCCCGGTCGACGGTTCTGCCGACAGATCTGCCGACGCAGCACGGATCAAAGCCCGGCTGGAGCGGGTCAGCGTCCTCGTGCGAGACAAAGAAGAGGAATACCAAAGGCAAATTAATAACCTGAAGAGCGCGCTCGAAGTGAACGATTTCCAGCGATCGGCCGAAATCATGGACGTGATCGCAGACACGTCGAACACCGACGCCGTGGAGCTGCTGGTATCCCTTCTGGATAGCCCGGAAGGGCCGGTGAAAGCCCGTGCAGCGTTGACACTGGGCAAGCTCGGCGACGGATCGGCAGTCGAGCGCCTGATCGTCATGCTGGAAGACGCTTCAGTCGAAGCCAGGGTATGCGCCGCCCGTGCCCTTGGCATGATCGGCGACAGCCGCGCCGAAGCCCCGCTGCAGATGGTGCCGGTGAGCGAACCCCGGGTTAAGAGTGCGGCGGTCAAGGCCCTCAAGGAAATCGAGGGAAAGAAGAACAGATAGTTCGAAGTCTATGCCTTCGGGCCGAAGGATGAACTAAAATAAAAAATAGTCGTTTTTATACATTGATATTTCAATGATATAGCTGTGTCACGAACGTCCTCGGTTGACTGCTCTCATATTCTAGCCTGACGTAGGCTTCATCTGTCGTCTGATACGCTATCACCCGGATCGCGTGGTATCCCGCCGCCAGGCCTATCGTCCCGGATTTCTCTATCCCCGGCGTCCCGCCAAGGCTGATGACAGCCATGTTATCGATGAAGAGGGCGCCGTCATCGTCTACCGTGAGATAGAACTTGTAATTGTCGTCGCTTTCGATCTTGACGTACCCCTCATACCTGACGCTGAAGTTGGTGTCTCGACCTATGAGCGGCCAGTTGGGCATATCGCTATAATAATAGGGCGGGCTCGTCTGGGCGAGGGGGTTAGCGAACTGGATCTGCGATACATACTGGCTGCCAAGCGGCTCGACCGCCCAGTTCTCTGAATTGTTGTAGTACTGCTCCAGGATGCCTGGCGTGAACGAGCCGGGCAGCGACGTCGGCACCGGCGTGGGGGCCGGAGTGGGCGTGGGCACATGTGTCGGTACCGGCGTCGGCGTGGGCGTGGGTGCCGGGGTCGGGCCAGCGCTGGCAACCGTGACGAGCTGCGAGACTGAATCGGTGACTCCATCGTCGTTGAGCACTGTCAGCGTCACGGTGTATACTCCTCCTGCCGCATAGTAGCGAACGGGGTTCTGCGTCGTCCCCGCCGTACCATCGCCAAAGTTCCAGATCCAGCTGGTAGCGTTAGTGCTGTGGTCAGTGAAGATCGCCTTTTGCGGTGTCGATGTGTCGACACTGAAGCTCGCCGATGGCGTGGGCGCTGGCGTGGGCGTGGGTGTCGGTGTCGATGTCGGCACCACAGTCGGCGTGGGCGTCCCCTTATAGGCAGGGCACTCAAAGGAATACAGGACGCTTTTATCGGTCGTTATATCGACGGTCGTCGCGTTCGTCAGGTCCAGGCCGGCGATCATCAGGTATTCGCCAGGGTTCCACAGGCCATCCCCGTCCCTGTCGGCGGACGTAACCGGGTGGCTCACGCCGTTGACGAGCGCGAACGTGGTGCTGACCGGGGGCGAATCGCCGCTCAGGCTGGTGATCAATAGCGCGGAACTATTCATTTCCTTGACATTGAAGAGTGTGTAGACTGGCTTCTCCGGATATATGGCGCCCAGTACGAACGTGCCGATGATCACGGCCAGCACTACCGTGAGCACGACCATAAGAATAACGCCAATGCTCGCCGATACTGCGCTATCGTCTTTCAAGCTGATAATAATGCCCCCCGATATGATAACAACCGATTAACGGTAAATAATAACCTGTAATATCATAAACCTTTATATAGCTTACGATTAACTGCCAGTAAAAATTAATATTTTTTGTTTTTTCTAATTATTTCTTCAGCAATTTTTATAAGTATGATATATTTGATGCAATATGGCCTGTCAGGCTATGGCTTTTTGATCGCGTGTACGATCGGCTTAGCAGTATCTTTGCGCAGGTTGCCCCTGGCCAGAGAGAGGCCGAGACCGATGATGCAGAGCACCGCCATCACTGCGAACGCGACCTGGATACTTTTCATGAGGAGGTCGTAAGGGCCTGTCGCAGGGATTTCCGTGTGACCCATGAAGTAAGTGAAGATCAGGTTGGTGATGCCCAGGCCCAGGATCCCCCCGATCATCCGCATCGTGCTCACCATGCTCGAGGCCACAGCGTAGTCCCTCTTCTCCACGGAGCTCATGATCGCGTTGGTGTTGGGCGACACGAACAACGCTACGCCGACGCCCAGGAACATCAGGCCCGCGACCACCAGCCACAAAGGCGTCCCCGGGGAGATCATGGCAAAGAGCACCAGGCCGATGGCGCAGGTAGCCATGCCCGCCGAAGCCAGGATGCGTGGCTCAAACCGGTCGGACAGCTTACCGGTCACAGGCGATAAGGCCGCCATCAGCAGGGTCTGGACGATCATGATGATCCCGGCCGTCAGCGCGTCTAATCCGTAGATCTTCTGCAGGTACAGGCTCAGCATGAAAGGGACGGCACCGGGCGCACAGTATGTGATCACGCGGCCGGGGATTGAAAAACTGGAAGATTGGGCAGGTCAAAAATCTGGATTTGACGGTCTTTAAGATGATCATGTAGATTTTTATGTAAAATAGTTGATGTATTATACAGAATATAAAATATTTATAGTTAGCAATAGAGTTTTCGTGGAATTATAATTAAAGCTCGTATGCAGTAACACGGTAAATTTCGGATCTTGAGATGAGGGCCAAAATCGTGAACCGAAAAAAGGCAGGCGACAAACGCAATGCAGCTGCGGGAGACCGGGGTGCGCTCATTAAGGCACTGGAAGAGCGTAACGTTTCCCTCGAGAAAGAGCTGCAGGCGAGGCAGGAAGAGTTCTGCGCCATGGTCGACGAGCTTCGCCTGAAAAACGACGCGCTGGAGCAACGGGTGCGCGAACTTAAGCAGATCAGGGAGACACTGGAGCTAACCCGTTTTTCCATGGACCACGCTTCTGACTCTATATTCTGGCTAAAGCCAGACGGCGGGTTCCACGACGTCAACGAGGCGCCCTGCAAACTACTGGGTTACAGCAGGGAAGAGCTGTTGCAGATGAGCGTCTGGGATATCGATCCTGATATCGACTCGAAACAGTTTAAAGAACTCTGGAAAGATACCACGAGACATGGCTCGATAACCTTCGAGACCCGGACGAGGGCAAAGGATGGCACCATATACCCGGTGGAAGTGACCGGGAACCGCCTCGTTTTCGGGGGCCGGGAGTACGTCTTCGCATTCGTGAAGAATATCACCGAGCGCAAGCAGGCGGAGGAGGAGATGATATTTACCCGTTTTGCCCTTGAAAAGTTCGGTGACAGCGCCATCTGGATCGACTCCGGGGGCCGGCTGATCTATGTGAACGAGGCTACCTGCAGGTCCGTAGGCTACACAAAGGATGAGCTGCTGTCCATGCACATCTGGGACCTCGACCCGGATTACACGAGAGAGAAGTTTTCGGATCTATGGGAGAGGACGAAGCGTGACCGCCGCCAGCTGAAGTTCGAGACCCGGCACGTTGCCCGGGATGGCAGGGTGTTCCCGGTCGAGGTCACGTCTTCCTACATCCGGTACGGGGATCGGGAATACATGATCACGTTCGACCGTGACATTACGGAGCGCAAGCGGGCCGAAGAGTCGCTCCAGCTGATGCAGCACGTGATCGACCACGTGCAGGACTGGGCATCGCTGGTCTCGCCCGACGGCCGGTTCTGCTACGTGAACGATGCCCATTGCCAGGCGCTCGGCTACACGCGCGAAGAGCTCCTGGCCCTCCACATCTGGGACGTCGACGTCCACGTCACCGAGGACCGTTGGCCGCTAATCTGGAGTGATCTCAAAGAAAAGGGCTTCCTGAAGGTCGAGGACTTGCACAGGGCCAGGGACGGCAGGACCTTCCCCACCGAGATTTACGTGTCGTACCTCAATTTCCACGGCTCGGAATACATGTGCGGATTCGTAAGGGATATCACCGGGCGCAAGCAGGCGGAGGAAGCGGTCAAGCTGGCCAGTGCGTACAACCGCAGCCTCATCGAGGCAAGCATGGACCCGCTGGTGACCATTTCGCCGGAGGGCGTCATCATGGACGTGAACAAGGCCACGGAGAAGGTCACCGGCTGTTCCCGGAAGGAGCTGATCGGCACGGACTTCTCGTGCTATTTCACCGAGCCGGAGAAGGCGAAGGAAGGTTACCGGGAGGCATTTACCGCGGGCTCCGTGAGGGACTATCCGCTGGAGATACGGGACCGTAACGGGCATGTGACGCCGGTCATCTACAACGCCTCGGTATACCGGGACGAGACAGGAAAGGTTATCGGCGTTTTCGCCGCGGCCCGGGATATCACTGCCCGCAGACAGGCTGAGCAAGAGTTGAAGCAAGCCAAGGCCGAAGCTGAGCTATACCTTGACCTGATGGGCCATGACATACGCAACATGAACCAGATCGGCATGGGATTCCTGGAAATAGCCATGGGATCGCAGGACATTAGCAAGAATGATAAAGAGATGCTAATGATGGCGCTGGGATCGCTTGAAAAGAGCACCCGCCTGATCGAGAATGTCCGAAAGCTGCAGAAGGCCCGGTCGGGAGAGTTGAAACGTTATGAGATCGACGCCTGCCAGACCATCACGCGGGTCCTCGCCCATTTCTCCAGCATGCCCGGCATCAGGGCATCATTCAACTACGAGATATCTCCAACCTGTATGGTCATGGCTAACGACCTGCTATATGAGGTCTTCGAGAACATCGTGGGGAACGCGATCAAGCATGGAGGGCCCGAACCGGTCATCGACGTGAGGTTCGACATGGTCACCGTGGACGGCCGCCGGTATAACCGCTTTTCCGTGGAGGATAACGGTCCGGGCATCCCCGACGCCATGAAGAGCCGGATTTTCAACCGACTGCAACGTGGCGACACAAAGGCTAAGGGCATGGGCCTGGGATTATACCTTGTCAAATCGCTGATCGACAGCTATGGCGGCAGTGTCCGTGTCGAGGACCGTGTAGCGGGCGACCACACGAAGGGGGCCCGGTTCGTGGTCATGCTGCCCGCGGTGCAATCACCTGAATCGGGGGCCTGATTCGTGGTCATGCTGCCCGCTGTCGGCAGATGATTTTATAATAAAGAGCAGGTGCTCCGGTGGGGATTTGAACCCCAGTCGACGGAGTGAGAGTCCGTCATGATTGACCGGTCTACACTACCGGAGCATAATGTCGACTTCGATAAGTCGTGCGACACTAACAAGTCATTTATGCTATTTAAAAGTTACGTCTGGCGGAAACCCCGGCACCGCTATAGGGTGGTATAGCGATTCGCGGTATCGCCCTTGCTATTGCCGATAGCCCGGCCGCCGCCTCGCGCGCGCAGGACGAATGTGCGGGGGCATTCATCGCTTCGGCCCAGCCGCCCTCTTTTCTCCCGCCCGGCGTTCCCCGGCCTCGATGAGCTTTTTGACCTTCTGGCCGCCCTTCTGGCCCGCCTCGGCGACCGTCATCCTGCCCTTGCCTTTCCGCTCCTCCATGGCATCCCCCTGCTGATGAGACTGCGTGAAAAGTTTAAAACGCTATGCAGGCCTCGTGACGGGCTTGATCGGCAATGCGGGTGGAAACGCTCGAAACGGGCCGCAGAGGCCGTCATATCCTCACGCGGGCGCCTGGAAGACGCGATACCGGTATCCGTCCGAGCCCGTTCGGTCGAAGACGGGCGTCATGCTGTCGAAGAGTGTCCTGTTGACCCTGTACGTGCCCGAGTTAATCTCTTCGGGCCCGATGTAGACGTAGTCGATGCCGTGCTCTTTCATCATCCCGTACAGTTCAGCTTCGCTTGTTGCGGCGAACATACTGGCCACGGCGTGGACGCGGTCATTAGTATCGATGCCGTGGGTGCTCATCCAGGGGTAGAAGCCCATGAACGATTTACGGCCGGCGACGCAGGTGACCGGGTGGTTGTGGGTCTCGCCGGTCAGGAAGACGGCATCCTTCGGGGTATTCTGCGCGATCCATTCCGCGGCGTAGATGCCGTCCTTCGAAATCTCGACGTAAGACTCTTCCAGCATGAACCAGGCGACCATGACGCCGGTCAGGACGGTGAATATCATGAGAATCGCGAACAGCGGCTTGCCGAACGTGCGGATATCGTATACGCGCAGCAGCGCGGCCGCCATCAGGGGGACGGACGGCAGCAGCCAGTAGCTGAAGAAGTTGTGGTTGTCGTAGTCCCAGGGCTGGAAGATGATGAGATTGGCCACCACGAAAATGCCCGCGAAGGGCAGGTAGAACCGGACCTTTTCCCTGCCGACAATAAGGAGGCCGGCGATCAGCAGCGCCAGTTCCAGGCCCATGTTCGTTATCCAGAACTGGGGGATATCGATGAGCGATCGGGCCATCCAGCCGACGTACACCCGCAGGAACGACTCGCCGACCTGGCCCAGGATCCACGCCATCTGCGGGAGCGCGAGGAGTATCGCGGGCACCATGAAGTAAAACCAGCCTCTGTCGGTCAGGACGCGGAGGCTGTCCATCAGCGAAGCCCTGGCCGCGAGCCGCTCGCCGAACTGCATGAGGACGAACAGGCCGGCGGCGATCATGGTGCTTGCGTAGGTGTAGGTGTGGACCATCGGCATCAGGCCGATCAGCACGCCGGCGAACACCATCACGTGCCGGAGGTCATGCGGTTCTTCGCCTCTCCGGACGAACGTCAGGTAGAATAACAGGATGATCAGCGCGGCGGCGGCGAAGCCGGTGAGCGCGGTCCGCTCGGTAAGGATGACGACGATGAAGTTCGAGAACACCAGGTTATACTCGTAAATGGTCGTGTAGTTCAGGTAATGGTTCGACAGGAAGTCCGTCAGTGCGGTGTTCGACGCCAGCCAGTCCGTGAACGCGTAGACGAAGCCCAGGCCGCCGCTGAAGACGATCAGCGCCACGCAGATCAGGCCGCCGGCCTTCCGGCCGGTGAACCGGGTGCCGAAGAAGTACAGCGTCGCCAGCAGCGAGGATAGCAGGACGATGCCGGGCAGCGCCAGGCTCCACTGCAGCCCGAGGCCCAGCCAGTCGGTCATCGCGGAGTAGAAGTCGATGAGGAACGTATACCGGAGCGGCTGTCCGGCCATGAACGGGTACTGGACGGGATAGTTATGGCCCTGGGAGAACGAGGTGATCATGGCGGAGTGGAACGCCGCGTCGCCGTAGAGCGGGTAGGCGACGTGGTACCCGCCGTCGATGTAGCTCATCAGGCAGAAGTACATGAAGACGAAGGCGACGGCCACGATGATCGCCAGGGCGGGCAGATGCGACCGGTCTATGGATATCCGGGCCTTCCATGGCTGCAGGACGATGATCACGGCCAGCATGACCGCTGCGGACAGGGCGATGCCGGCATCGAGCCTTCCGGTGATCAGGTAAGCGAGGAGGGCGATCCACGTGGCCCCGATGATCCCCGTAGCCGGTGCCGCCGCCATCGTCTCGAGCGTGGTCAGCCCGAGCTTGAGCCGGCTGACGACCGCGTAACCGGCAGCCACGGTCAGGGCGACGAACGCCATTCCTGCGATGCCATAGAGGAACACGGCTGAATCTTTCGCCTCCGGTCACATATATTTTTTGCATACGGCGCACCGCAGGCCCATTCTATAGTAGCAAAGTATATTAATGACCGGCCGTTATCTATATCAGAATTATGAGCAGCGGTACGGACATTGTCAAGCTTCTGGTCGTCGTGATGATGTTCGGAATGATGCTCTACGCCGGCTACTATGCGACCGGGCAGATCGAGCTCCCTGCTATTCTTACGAATCTATTGCCAGAGGGCACCGTGGTCGGCTGGAACGACCGCACGATCGTGTTTCCGGACGTCGATCACAGCGCGGAAATGTGGCTGGGCTCCCAGGTGCTGCCCGGGGAGATGGATGCCACGAAGTGGATCAACGATCACACGGAGAAGAGCGATAAGTTCGTGGCCGACATCGGCGGCGCCGAGGCGATCATGGGCATGACCACCCGGGTCTCGCTGGTCGGCGGCGACTGGGCCAACGCGCCCGACCCGGTGAAAAACATGGAGACAGCGGGCAGGATTTACAGTACGGACGACGCCGCGGAGGCCCACGCGATGGCGGTAGCGAACGGCTGTGACTACATATTCCTGCCGGACAGGCGGCTGAACACCGGCACGTTCGATAACTACGCCAGCACCTACAAGTTTAGCAATACTACTTATTTCCAGCTGGTCTATACGAATGATGATGTAAACATTTACCGGGTGTTGCCTTGAACGCCGTCGACTATATCAAACGCTACTGGTGGTACTACGCCGCGCTTGCCTTCATACTGCTGTTCGCTTTGTATTACCGGGCGGGGCCCGCCGGAGAGCCGGGCGCGATCAGCAACTTCGTCATACCCACCTGGGGCAATACCATGTACCACGTGGGCATCGAGCGCGAGACCATCAACACCGGGTTCTATCCCCAGGAGGAACTGTCCTACGGCGGAGGCTTCCCCAACTTCTACGTGCCGGGGTACCGGCTGCTCGTCGTGGCGCTATCCACGGCCACGGGCATCGACCCCATGCCGATGTCGGGGCTGGTCGTGCTCCTGCTCGGCGCTTTCTGCCTGCTCGCGCTCTACGTCGTCGCGTTCCGGGTGAGCGGGGGCAACTACTGGGTGGCCCTGTTCGCCGCGTTCTTCTTCCTGATGTCCCCGGACATCACCATCAACACCGAACGCCCGTTCCCGGAGCTCATGGGCCTGTTCATCCTGCCGATCGCGATGTACTTCGTGCTGCGGGCGGACTGGCCGCTGGCGACGCTGATGGCGATCATCATGGCGCTGACCCACCAGCAGTCCGTGCTCGCGCTGGTGGCGATCATGGGGCTTTACTCGTTATTCCAGCTGCTCTATGCCATAGCGACCACGCGGGATTACCGTAAGTTCCTGTGGAGCTGCGTGCCGTGGCTGGCCGCGGTCGGCACCGTGGTCTCCTGGCTGATGTACTCCATGGGCACGATGGACATCACGAAGATCGCCCAGCTGACGTATCACGAGCAATGGCCGGTCACGCTCTCGACGATCCTGGAGACCGGCACGTTCGTCCTCCTCTTCCTGGTCATCGGGCTGATCTACGTCTACGGCAAGGACCTGCTGAAGGATAGGAAGCAGAAGCGGCCGGCGAAGAAAGCGCAGGGCGGATACGATCTGGCCATATCGGCCGACGCGCGCCTGCTGCTCGCGGCCTGGATGATCGGCGCGCTCATCCTGACCAAGAACGAGTGGATACACATCCTGTCCTTTTCGGTGAACACGCTGCAGAGCCGGTTCTACACCTATTTCGTCGACGTGGCCATCGTGATCGCCGGGTTCGGCATGTACGCCTTCCTGTCCTGGATCGACTTACGGCTGTTGAAGGTACGTCCGGGCCCGGAGTCTGACGATACCGCGGACGGGCAAAAGCCGGCGGCATGATAAAATATATTTAGGCCGGGCGACGCTATACGGTTAGCAGTACAGGGGCTCTCGCGATGGCGGAAGGA